>CAZKKD010000306.1:0-5364 GCA_964553265.1 uncultured Planctomycetales bacterium
GGGACCGAAGGGAGGGGCTACGGTTGCATCGGCGGCACCGGCGGGGGGCTGGGGTACTGGGTGGCCTGGAGCGACAAGAAGCCGTTTCAGGACGGGCCGGTTGACCCGGAGAGCCAGGAGTATTCGGTTTGGGTCTCGCCGGGCACGAAGGCCCAGTTTCTGTATGCCGGCAGCAAGACGCGCTTTACCGCGCCGGCGGAGGGCGTGCTGTACGACGGGCTCCGGCGCACACGCGTGGAGACGGAAGCCGGGCCGGACGGGCGGATGGCGTGGGAGCTGGACCTGACGCATCACCCGGGAACCATCTATCTGCTGGCGCCGCGCCCGGTGGCCGCGCTGGAGGTGGGCTGCAGTCCGCGGGTCGCGCCGGGCGGACGCATCACGCTGGAGGCGCGGGCCCTCGACGAGGCGGGGACCGCGTTCGAAGGACGCCTGCCGGTGGAGGTGCTCGTGACCGATCCCGACGGCCGCGAGCGCTACCGTCTCTACCGGACCACGAACCAGCCGGTCACCGTAAAGATTGCCGGCAACGACCCGGCCGGCGCGTGGCAGTGCCGCTTCGCCGATCAGGCCACCGGCCTGGAAGCGACCTGCAGCTTCGAGGTCGAGGGAACGACGCAGCCGCCGGCGCTGGAGGCGAACGCGGATCTGGTCTGCGACGCGCCGGTGGTGCACGACTTCCTGCACGGGCGTGCGGTGGAGGTGGCGCTGTGGCATACCCAGGTGGATCTGGAGCCCAAAGCACGCGAGCTGGTGGCCGCCCTCACCGCGGCGGGGGTGAACGCGCGCCTGCGCGTGCTGCTGCCGGGCGACCTGCTGGACTTTCCGATGCAGTGGCAGACCTGGACCATTGAGGACGAGGACATCGACGAAGCGGTGAAGACCGGCCGCGTGGTCGGCCGGCGCGTGAAGGGCAAGAACCACTTCGGCGATACGCGGGTCGATGACTTCGGGACCTATGCCTATTACAAGCAGTACGGCGCCAGCCAGCGCCTGGTGTACTACAAGGACGTGATTCTCCTCGGCCGGGACGGCGACCTGGAGAGGCACCCGCTTTTGAGCGAAGTCGAACGCTGCCAGATGCTCTGGCGGCGCCTCAGTCCGAACCTGCCGGCGGAGGGGCAGGGCCTGGTGGCCTATGCGTGGTCGCCGTTCCATTACGGGCACGATGCGGTGGTGGTCTACGGCCGCGGCGAAGCGGGGCTCGATCAGGCCATCGACCAGGTCATCGCCCTCGCCGAGCGGCCGGAACGCCCCGCGCCGGCGTACCGGCCGACGGTGGGCCGGCTCGCGTTCGAGAACGGCGAACGCTACGCCGAGCTGGGGCTGGCCGCGGCGGTTCCCCCGACGTTCGTCCAGAGCGACGCGCGACAGGCGACCAGCCTCCTGCCGCGCACCTTCACCCACCGGATCCGCTCGCTGGCGCTGGATGCGACCGGGCAGCTCTGCATCGGCATGGAGCCCACGGCCGACAAGGAGACCGCGCCCGACCTTGCCCGTGTCGACCTGGTCAGCGGCGCCGCCGCGCAATATCGTCTCGCCGAACGGCACGGACGCCGCGATGCGGAGGCGCTCGCCTGGCATTTCGGCCCCGACGGAAGGGAAAGGTTCTGGGCGCCCGCGAATGGGGAAGCGATTGCGGATGATGTGCTCTGCAACGCGGACGGGGGGCTCGGGCGCTTTGCGAGCGACGGCAGCCCGGAATGGTGGTACGAGGTGTTCGACCCGCGCGGCGGATTTGCGCAGGCGAAGTACTACCGCAGCAACAAGCGGTTCGCTGTCTCGGACGACGGATCGCGTGTACTGGGGGCGTTCTACAACCTGACCCAGCGCGCGCACGACATGTACCAGATCGGTCCCGGCGTGCTCTCCCTGCTCGACGCAAAGACCGGAAAGGTGCTTACGCGCGTGGAGCGGTATACGGGGTCACGGATCCGGATTGGCGCGGCCGGGCAGCGCTTCGCCGCGCTCGACCTGCGGGAGACCAACCACTTCCATACGCACGACGACCGCTACAGCTCGGCGACCCATCTCACGGCCGCATGGATCTGGAATCCGCACAACACCAAAGGCCTGGTGGTCTTCGACGACCGGGGGCGGGAACTCTGCTTCGAGCCGGTCCGGACGCCGGTGGATCGCTTCTGCGTCGACGACGGCGTCAACCTGGCGCTTCTCAGCTACGACGATGCGCGGCGGAAGGTGAGTCTGGTGACCGTCGCGGACCAGGCGCACCAGGACCTCGGCTACCCGCGCGTCGACGCGGGCATTGCGGCGGATCCAGACGGTCGCTACATCGTCGTGACCTACGAGGACGGAGCCGTCTGCCGCTACGGGACCGATGGCGCCCGGGCCTGGACGGCGCAGCTCTCCGCGCCCGGCCTGCCGCTGGTGGATGGGGAGGGGCGCATCCTGGTGGCGTGCCATGACCGGACGGTGCATGTGCTCGAGCCGGACACGGGAACGGTTGGCGCAACGCACTCCTTCGCGGACGCGGCCGCCGGACCGCTCGATCCCGAACCGTTCGACCTGCCGGAGGGGGTGGCCCCGCCGCAGCCGACGCCGTTCTGGCAGACGGTGAAGGGGGACTTCGAGGTGGAGGCGGTGGACGGCGGACCCGCTTCCACGATCACCGTGGCCCCGGAAGCCGCTGCCGAGGTCACGGTGCCGAAGCTCGCCAAGCTGGAGACGCTGCTGGTGGCGTTCCGCTACCGGTTGGCGAAGCCGGGGGATGAACTCCGCGCCACCGCCACGCTCGGCGGCAAGGAACGGACCTTCCGGTTCCCTTACGCCCTGGAGGCGCGGTGGGCCTGGGTGCCGGTGCGCGGTGAAGCGCCCGGACCGCTGTCGGTGCGCCTTGCCTGTGCGGAGTCTGCGGAAGTGACCGACATGCGGCCCGTCCGGTTGCGCGCCGCCGACATGCGCAACGGCGTCTTCAGCCCGAAACCGGGCAAGCGGTCGAACGGCATCAAGGGCGCCCAGGCGCCTCGGGTGCTGATTCCCAACTTCTTCGGCATGCTCGGCGATTCGCGCTGCGAGCAGACCGTCTACGGGTTCAAGATGGACGGAGGCCGGGGCAACCCCGAGGTCCGCATTCCGAAGCAGTTCCTGGACGAGACGAGCACCGATCCGTGGAGCTACTTCGACGGAGACGTCTATCACGGCACCCCGCTCTACCCGGCGATGTACCGAAAGCACGACCTCCGCAGCGCCGAGATCATCATGGTCTTCCGGGAGCCGCGCACCTTCTCGGCCATCGGGGTCTGGGAGGATCCGCGCGAGCGTCCCGTCGATGCCTTTGCGCTTGAAGTCTGCGACAATTACGAGATTGCACAGAAGACGGACATCTTCGTCGGCGACTGGCGACCGGTCTACAACCACCGGCGCAACACGCAGTACTACCACGTGCACACGTTTCCCGCGACCACCGGGAAGGTATGGCGCTACACGGTGCTCCGCACGCCGGCGTACGTGCAGCGCTGCGCCGAGATTGAACTCTACGAATCCGCGGTCGATGCGCTGGAGGCGGACATGGACATCGACGGCATCGGCGGTGGCATCGGCGACGACGGGCTGATGCTAGAGGAGTAGTCCGGGCGGGGGAGGGCGCTCGGGACGGCGACCGGATCGCCGGTGGGATGCGGATGCGTCTGCCCGGGTGCGACCGAGAGACGCTGTTTGTCCTGCGATGCGCCGTATCATGGCATTTGCCGCCGGTCGTCTTGACAGGTGCTGCGGACGGAAGTACCATGCCCTCAGGCAGGAAGCGAGGGTATGGGCACATGAGCGAACCGAATACCCACTTCGCCCCGGCGGGGCGTGTGTCGATCACCGAAGCCCGCCAGGCGGCCGGCCGGGTCAGCACCGATCCGGTCGTCACGATGCTGTTGCGGGCCTATGGTGGGCTCGTGGCCATTGTCAACGAACAGCGCCAGATCCTCGTCGTCAACGAAGGGCTGCTGTCCTTTCTCGGGATCGAGGATGCGGGGGAATGCCTCGGCTTGCGGCCCGGCGAGGCGGTGAAGTGTGTGCACGCCGCCGACGGGCCGGACGGTTGCGGAACGGGGACGTTCTGCCGGACCTGCGGCGCCGCCATTGCGCTCGTTCTCGCTGCGGAGGAGGATGCTCCGCAGACCCGCGAGTGTCTGCTCACTGCCCGTTCGGACGATGGCGAACTCGCGATGGAGCTCCTGGTCCGGGCCGTTCCGTTCCGCCTCGACGGGGAGCGTGTCATCGCACTGCTGCTGCAGGACATCCGGGCCGAGAAGCGCCGCCAGGCCCTGGAGCGGATCTTCTTTCACGATGTCCGCAATACCATTACCGGGATCGTCGGCATCAGCCGGCACCTGGCGCTGGAGGCCGGCAACAGCGAGACGGCGGAGTCGCTCCGCTGCCTCTCCACCCGGCTGGCAGACGAGGTGGAAGCGCAGCAGATCCTCCTCGCCATCGAGGCGGGCGAATACCGGGACCGCAAACGACGGGTCAAGCTCTCCGAGGTGCTGCAGCACCTGCGCGACGTCTTCTGCTACCACACCGTTTCCCAGGACCGCACCTTCGGCATTGAGCCCGTCGAAGGGGAGGACCGCCTGCTCTCCCTCGACGCCGCGCTCCTGGAACGGGTGCTGGTCAACATGGTGCGCAACGCGTTCGAAGCGACGCCGGAAGGCGGCGTCGTGCGGCTCTTCGCCCGGGCGGGTGCGGACGGCGTTTCGTTCCGCGTCTGGAACGAGGGCTGCATCCCGGAAGAAGCGGCGATGCGGATTTTTCAGCGCTACTTCAGCACCAAGGGCGAGCCGGGACGCGGCCTGGGCACCTACAGCATGAAGCTTCTCGGCGAGCAGTACCTCGGCGGCTCGATCCGCTTCACCACCTCCCTGGAGGAAGGCACCGAGTTCGTCTTTTCCCTGCCGGCGGATGTTGTCGCCGGCTAGGCCCAATCCTCCCGTATCCGTCCTTCCGTCTTGCCCGCCCGTGGGAAGCTTGCGGGGCGTCGTTCCGTTGATTTGGCTTCCAGCAACAGAGCGCCGCCCCCGTCGTCAGCCGACAGGGGCGGCGTCAGGATTGCGTCGGTGATTGCCCGGCGGTCGCGCCTATTCCACCATGGCGTTGCCCCACTCGCCGGGTTCCAGGCGCCCTGGTTGCGGGGTGTCGTTGGTGACGTTCGCGGTGAAGCTGTTGTTCTTCGCGTCGGCGCGGGCCGCGGTGCGGGTGCCCTCCTTGTTGCCGACGATGTAGCCGACGTCCAAGCGGATCGCTTCGCCCGGCTTCGGCTCCAGGCCGACGGCCTGCCGCGGAGTGGTGTGCGTGGCCTCCACGCCGGTCTGCGCCTTGCGGTAGTGGAGCGTGTAGTTCTCGAACTGGGGGAAC
>CAZKKD010000307.1:0-5355 GCA_964553265.1 uncultured Planctomycetales bacterium
GTGGAGAGTGCGCCGCCCCGGGGCCACGGCCCGGGCGGCCGATTCGGCGCGGTCCGGCTGGCCGGGGTCGGGGACGACCGGCGGCGCCCGCGCCGGCGCGTCGGCCGGGGGCGCGGGGGCAAGGACCGCGCGGCGGGGGAGGAAGCGCGGCCGGTCGGGGAGGGGGGCGAGGCCCACGAGCCGCACCTCCGCGGCGCGTGCGCGAAGGATGCGCGCCAGGCCCACGGCGGCGCCGACCGCGTCCGCGTCGGGCCGGTCGTGGGCCGTGACGGAGAGGACGTCTTCGGCCTCCAGCGCGTTGCCCATCGCATCCATGGCGTCGTCGTGCATGGTGCTCGTCCTTTCGGGTGCGGTGCTGTCGGCCCGGCTTCGCCCCGAGCAGAGAGGCGGCGCCCGCCAGCGACAGCTTAGCGGATTCGGGCGGGAAATGCTACGCCGGAATGCGTCGGGCCGGTGGGACGTTCAGAGGATGCCCGCGGCGAGCAGGGCCGCGGCCAGGCGGAGGTCCTCGGGCGTGGTGATCTTCAGGTTGGTGCGCTCGCCCGGGACGCCGGCCACGCGTCCGCCCGCGGCCTGCACGACGCTGGCGTCGTCGGTCACCGCTTCGCCGAGGTCGTCCGCGGCGGCGTAGGCGGCTTCCAGGACGTTCCGGCGAAAGACCTGCGGCGTCTGCACGGCGACGAGGTCGGCACGCGGCACGGTCTCCAGCAGCACCCCGTCCGGGCCGAGACGCTTCAGCGTGTCGGTGGCCGGGGTGCAGGGCAGCGCCCCGTCGTGGGCCTCGGCCGCGGCGAGAAGGCGCGCAAAGAGGGCGGGTGTTGCGAAGGGCCGGACCGCGTCGTGGACCGAAACGAATGCCGCGTCCGACGCGAGGGCCGCCAGGCCGCGGGCAACCGACTGCTGGCGGCTCGTCCCGCCGGGGACCATCCGGTCGACCGCGTCGGGACCGAGCGCCTCTGCATAGCGCGCGCGGTGGGCGTTGAAATCGTCAGCCGGGAGCACGAGCACGATCTCCGCGACGGCCGGGCAGGCGCGCACGCCGGCGACGGTGCGGGCAATGATGGGCGTCCCCGCCACGGGCAAGAGCGGCTTCGGCGTGTCGCCGCCCATGCGGCGGCCGCTGCCGGCGGCGGGCAGAATGCAGGCGACCCGGCTCATCCGCGCCGGTCCCGCTGGCCATTGGGGCGCGGGGCGTCGGGGCGCCGGTCCCCGCCGGCGTTGGCCCCGGCGCCTTCGTCGTCGGTGGGGCGGCCGAAGACCAGGCGACCGGCGCTGGTCTGGATCGATCCGGTGATGGTGATGGCGACCTCTTCATCGATCCGGTCGCGGCCGCGTTCGACGACGACCATGGTCCCGTCCTCGAGATACCCGACGCCCTGGCCGGGTTCCTCGCCGGGGCGGAGGATCTTCACCGACAGCTCCTCGCCCGGCAGAACCACGGGTTTCAGCGCGTTGGCGAGGTCGTTGAGGTTGACCACGGGGACGCCTTCGATCTGGGCGACCTTGTTGAGGTTGAAGTCGTTGGTCACCACCCGGCCGTTCGTCCGCTTGGCGAGGATGACGAGTTCGTGGTCGACGTCGCACTTCTCCGGCACGTCCGTTTCCAGGAGTTGTACGCGCACGGACTCGCTCTTCTGCAGGTCGTTGAGGATGTCCAGGCCCCGGCGGCCGCGCTTGCGTTTCAGGCGGTCGCCGCTGTCGGAGATGGTCTGCATCTCGCGGATGACGAAGTCGGGAATGAGGAGGGGGCGGACGATGATGTTGGTGGCCGCGACGTCGGCGATCCGGCCGTCGATGAGGACGGAGGTGTCGAGAATGAGTCCGCCCTCCTCCTGGCCGCGGTGGCTGAAGTCGATGTACGGGATGAGAAAGCGGAAGTCGCCCTTCGTCTGGAGGACAATCGTCACCGCCACGTAGCAGAGCGCCGTGGCCACCAGCGGCATGGCGGGCTGGATGCGCCGGAACGCGGCGGCGATGTCCCCTTCCGACGGGAGGACGAAGACGACGACGAGTGCGATCACCACGCCGGTCACGACCAGACCTGCCGCGAGACCGAAGACCACCGCCACGATTTCGCGGGCCAGGCCGCGCTGAAAGCGGGCCTCGAAGAAGACAATGGCCGCCGCCACCAGCGCCGCCGTGGCGGCATACAGAAACGCCACCTCCTCCTGGGCTTCGCCGGCGTCCTTGTAGATGGTGTCGTGGAGCTGCAGGGCAAACCCGGTGGCGAAGGTGACGAAGAGAAGGCGCAGGAGCCAGCGGAGCGTGGGGTTGGGCTTTCCGGAGCCGAGCATGAGGGCGCCTTTCGTGGAATCGGTCGGGGGCGGTCAGTCGGTACGGGCCGGCTGGCGTTCGCCCAGGAGATCGAGCGCTTCGTCGAGGCGCCGGACCGGAATGCAGTCCAGGCCCTTCGGGGCTTCGAGTGACGCGCACGCCGCCGGCACCACCGCCTGGCGGAACCCGAGCCGTGCCGCTTCGGCCAGGCGGCGCTCCACGGCGGGGGCGGCGCGCACCTCGCCGCCGAGGCCCACCTCGCCGACCGCCACCAGGTCGGCCGGGGCGGGGCGCTCCTGCTGGCTGCCGGCGATGGCGAGCGCGATGGCCAGGTCGGCGCTCGGTTCGTTCGCCCGGGCCCCGCCGGCGATGTTGACGTAGACGTCGTGGTCGGCCAGCGAGAGACCGCAGCGCTTTTCCAGGACCGCGAGGAGCATGCTCACCCGGTTGCCGTCGGCGCCGGAGATGCGGCGGCGCGCCCCGCTGGGCAGCCCCGGCGCCACCAGCGCCTGGGCTTCGGCGAGGAACGGGCGGCTCCCCTGCAGGCAGGCCGCCACCACGCTCCCCTCGGCCGGGCGTTCGCGCCCGCTGAGGAAGAGGCGGCTCGGGTCGGCCACCGGCCGGAGGCCCTCGGACGCCATTTCGTAGACCCCGATCTCGCCGACCGCGCCGAAACGGTTCTTCACCGCGCGCAGCAGCCGCGCGTGATGGTGCTGGTCGCCTTCGAAGTAGAGGACCACGTCGACCAGGTGCTCCAGGACGCGCGGGCCGGCGATGGCGCCTTCCTTGGTGACGTGCCCGACCAGGAGCACCGGCGCGTCGCGACGTTTCGCCTGGGCGATGAGCCCGGCGGCGCACTCGCGCACCTGGGCCACCGAGCCGGGGGCCGACTCCATCTCCGGCCAGAAGACCATCTGGATCGAATCGACGATCACGAGCGCCGCTTCCACGCGTTCGGCCTCGCGCAGGATGGCCTCGACATTGTTCTCGGCGAGGACGAGGAGCGTTTCGGAGAGCGCGCCCAGGCGTTCGGCCCGCAGGCGGAGCTGGACGGTCGACTCTTCGGCCGTGACGTAGAGGATGGGGCCGGCGCCGGTTTCGGCCAGGCGCAGGGCGCTCTGCAGGAGCAGCGTGCTCTTCCCGATGCCGGGGTCGCCCGCCAGCAGCACCGCGCTGCCGGGCACAAAACCGCCGCCGAGGATGCGGTCCAGCTCGCCCTCGCCGGCGGGGATGCGCCCGCCCGTTTCGCCCGCCACGTCGGTGATGGGGGCGGAGCGTCCGGTGCCGCGCGTCGCGCGGCTGGCGCGGGTTTCGGTCGGCCGGGTCTCTTCCTCGACGAGCGTGTCCCACTCGCCGCAGTCCGGGCAGCGGCCGAGCCACTTGGGGGCGTCCGCGCCGCAGTCGGTGCAGACATAGCGCGTCTTCGTCTTCGCCACGGCGTCCTCCGCAGGCGCTACTCGGCGGCGCCGTCCGCGTCCCCGGCGTCGATGTCCTCGTCGAGGTCGATGCCCAGCCGTTCGCGCCGGAGATGTTTCTTCTCCTCGCGGCGGTAGTGGGCGTCCTCCATCTCCTCGGTCTCGGTGAAGCCCATGCGGATCAGCTCGCGCTCCTCGCGCGCCCAGAGCCGCTTGCCGCCGACGTAGGCCTTCAGGAGCTCCAGCTTGGTCGTGTTGGCGAACATGTCGCGCATCTGGGTGGAGACCTCCTGGACATGCCCCATGACCGCCTCGATCTTCTGGTTGAGCGCATCGGTGGTGAAGTATTTCAGCACGCCGGTGTCGGTCCGGATCTTTGACAGCTTGTCGCGGATGTCGTCGGTGACCTTGGCGATGTTCGCGATGCTGCCGCGGATGTTGGGCTCCTCCTCCTCGATGAGCGCGTCGGTCCGGGCGAGGATGCTGGCGAGGTGGGTGGTGGTCGTCTTGGCGTCGCGGCTGGCGGCGCGGATGTTGGCCAGGGTTTCGCGAACGGCCTCGATATTCTCCTCGTTCGTGATGGTCTGGTTCATGGCGTCGCGAAGTTCGTTGCCGACGGTGCGGATGACGCCGGTCGTGGCGCGGATGTCGTCGCTGGCGGCGTAGATGTTCTTGCTCGTCCGCTCCAGGTCGACCAGGAACCGCTCGGCCGCCTTCGCCGCGCCGGCGGTGCTGTGGACGGTGGCGCGGACGTCCTCCTTGAACTGCTCGTCGCCGATGATGTCCTCGACGTGGCCCGCGATGGTGTCCACCTTCTCGCCGATCTGCTTCACCTGCGCCAGGAGCTCGGTCGTGGAGGGCTGCCCGGTGCCGTCGATCACCTGCTCGCTCTCCTTCAGCGGCACCGTCTTCGGGCTGTCGGCGGCGGTGAACTCGACAAAGGTGTCGCCCACCAGCCCCGAGGTCTGGATCAGGGCCGTATACCCCTCGTAGAGGCGGACGGTCTCCGTGTCGTAAATGCTCGCCGTGGCGCGGACCTTGCCGTTGGACTGCAGGGCGATGGACTTGACGAAGCCGATGCGCACGCCGCCGTACTTCACCGGCGCGCCGGGCAGGAGGTCGCCGATGTGGTTGAAGTCGATCTCCACCTCGTACGTCTCGCTGAAGACGCCGGCGCCGCCGCCGAAGGCGAGGATCATGCCGGCGGTGATGACGAGCGCGGCGACGACAAAGACGCCGATGGCGATCTCGACATGAATCTGCTTGGACATCGCTCTCTCCTTCCCGGACGGTATTACTGGACCGCCGCGATGGGGCCCTCGTGCTTGCCGTGAATGAACTGGTCGATGAGAGGATCGCTGGTGTTGCGAATCTCCTCGGGCGTGCCTTCGCCCACCACCTGGCCGCCGTGCAGCATGATGATGCGGTCGCCGACGGTGTAGGCGCTCTTCATGTCGTGGGTGACGACGATGCTGGTGACGTTGTAGAGCTTCTGCGTCTTGCGGATCAGCTGGTCGATGGCCGCGCCCATGACGGGGTCGAGCCCGGTGGTCGGCTCGTCGAAGAGCACCACCTCGGGGCCAATGGCGATGGCGCGGGCGAGGCCGACGCGCTTCTTCATGCCGCCGGAAAGGTCGGCTGGCATCTTGCCCTCAATGCCCGGCAG
>CAZKKD010000308.1:0-5342 GCA_964553265.1 uncultured Planctomycetales bacterium
GCTCTACACCGAGATCCTCCGCGCCAACCCCGGCCTCCGGGCCGACGCCCTCACCCCGGGCCAGGAGATCCGCCTGCCCGCGCCGGCCAGCCTCGCCCCCGCCGGACGCGCCCTCGCCGCCCGCGAAGAGGACTGAGGGACCACGCGGACGCGACCTGACGGGCCGGGACGAGGAACCAGACTCGCTTCGATTCGCTGACGCGTTGTCGCCGATACCGGAACGCCCCTCCGATCAACTCCCCACGGCGCGGCGGTAGGCTTCCGGGGCCAGGCCGATCTGACGCCGGAAGGTGCGGCTGAAGCGGGCCGGGTCCGGCATCCCCACCTGTGCGCCCACCTCCTTCACCCGCAACGCGCCGTTGCGCAGGAGCTCAGCGGCGCGGCGCATCCGGCCGTGGAGGAGAAAGTCCTGCGGGGGGCGCCCCGCCAGGACGCGGAACCGCTTGCGGAAGAGGCTGTAGGACATGCCGAGCTCGCGCGCAACCGCCGCCCAATCCAGCTCCACGCACGGATCGCACCGGATGCGGTCGATGACGGTCAACACCCGCCGGTCCACCTCGTCACGAAGTTCCGGCGGCGCATGCGCCGCCAGCAGCAGAATCCGCTCCAGCCAGAGCACCGCCTCGGCCTGCCCCTGCGGGTCGCGCTCGCGAACGGCAGCGTCGAACCCCCGAAAGGCCCCATCCAACTCCGTCGGCCGCAGCACCGGAACGATGCCATCGGCCGACAGGCGCGCAAACCCCTCGCGCAGAATCCGCCGCCCCCGCGTCCCCCGGAACAGAAGAACGTGCCGCCGGTCTCCGCCATCCACCCCGCGCAACCGGTAGCCGTGCTCCGGCGTGACCCAGTAGAGCGCGGGCGCCTGCACGATCCGCTCCGGCACATCGTCCCGCCCGAAGACCATCCGGCCCGCGGTCAGAAACTGCACCGAATAGAGATCCGGCCACGACTGGTCGAACGCCCGATCCAAGACCGCGTCGAGACCGCTGAAGAGGATCTCCAGATCATCGAAATACCAGGCCATCGCCTTTGCTCCTCCGCGGAAGCGCAACCCCGCACACGCGGCATGGCCCCCCGACGGCAGGGCCCCCCTTTCATGCCAGATCCGTCAATCATTATGTCAGTTCCGCCATCGACGCGCTACCTTTTTGCTTTATCGTATACGCAAACCCTTTCAGGAGGCGCTTTGATGAATGCCATTTTGAACAATACCATGCCCCCATCCAAGCCCTGCACCGGTCGCGAAGCCGTGAACCTGCTCCTCCGCGGCCAGCCCGCCCCGTTCGTCCCCCTGCACGACAGCCCGTGGAGCGACACCCTTCGCACCTGGGCCGAACAGGGCATGCCGACCGACGGGGAAGGGAATGCGGCCTCCCCGACGAACCATTTCGACTTCGACATGCAGAGCATCGGCGGCTGGTTCGCCTGGGAGGCCCGCCTCGGCGCGCCCGAACTTCTCGAAGAAACCGATACGTGGAAGATTGTCCGCAACGGCAACGGGGCGGCGCTGAAGTGGTGGAAGCACCGCTCCGGCACGCCGGAGCACATCGACTTCCGGATGGACTGCCGCGCGGTCTGGGAGCGCGACTACCGCCCGCACCTGCTGGGCGACGTGCGCAAGCGGTTGGGCGACACGGCCGCGCTGCGCCGGCAACGCGAACGCATCCAGTCCGCGGGACGCTGGACCTTCTTCGGCAATCTCTTTGTCTGGGAGATCATCCGCGCAAGCCTGGGCGACGTCGGCATGCTCACCGCCCTGCTGGACGACCCGGACTGGATCCGGGACATGGGCCGCGTCTATACCGATCTCTACAAGCGCTGCTTCGCCATCCTCTTCGAGGAGGCGGGCCTGCCGGACGGGATCTGGCTCTACGAGGACCTCGGCTATCGCGACCGGCTCTTCTGCAGTCCCGACCTCCTGGCGGACCTCTTCTTCCCGTTCTACACGGAGCTCGTGGACTTCCTGCACGGGTACGGCCTGCCGGTGGTGCTCCACTCCTGCGGCTACCAGGCGCCGATGATCCCGCTGGCGGTGGAGGCCGGCTTCGACGGGCTCAACCCCATGGAGGTGAAAGCGGGCAACGACATCTTCACCTATGCCGAACGGTACGGCGACAGGCTCTGCTTCATCGGCGGCCTCGACGCGCGGGTGCTGGAATCCGGCGACCGCGACCGCATCGGCAGGGAAGTGACGGAACTGGTGACCGGCATGCGGGCGCGCGGCGCGCGCTACGTCTTCGGTTCGGATCACAGCCTCTCGACAGAGATCCGGTACGAAGACTTCTGCCATGCGCTCGAGGTCTACCGCGCCATCCGCTGAAGCGGCGGGGAACGCCTCTTCGGGTCTGCTGAGTTCGGAACGGCACCCGCGGATGCGGACAGCGCCGGCCTACCGGGACGCGGGGTCCCCGTAGAGGAGGAAGGTGCGCAGCACGTCCCCGTCGCCGCGCGCATCGAGCACGGCCTGCTGTGCGCGACGGAAGGCTTCGCCCAGGCGCAGCCCGTCGCGGTGGATGCCCTCCACCAGCGCCCGGCCCAGGCGGGTCTGGCTGTCCGGCGCGGTGCGCCCGGTGGACGCCACCACCGCCGCCGCGCCGCGTCCGGGCGTGAAGAGCAGCGACTCCGCCAGGCTCGGCGTGTAGAACGACGGCATCTGCGCCGACCCGCTGAAGCAGTCGAGGACGATCACCAGCGTCGTGCCGCTGGCGGGCGCCAGGTCCGCCACCATGCTGCCGCGAAGGATCCGGCCCGTCCCCCAGAAGTCGTAGGACCCGTGTCCCGCCAGGTAGACCGTCTGCGTCCCCGCCGAGAGTGCGGCCAGGAGGCGGCTTCGGGCTCCGGCCACGCCCAGGGCGCCGGCGTCGATGCGCTCCAGCGGCCCGTCCACCTCCGCCGCCGCCGCATCGCAGGAAGCGGCAAAACCCCCGCCCGCATCCGCCGCGGTGACGAGCGCATACGCGCCCGCTTCGCCCGCGGCGCGCCGGCGGATCTTGTCGAGGGCGGCCAGCGCTTCCGCCGTGGTGCGCGCCGGAATGCGGCCCACCGCCACGCGCGGCGCAGCGTCGCCGGCGAGGGCATAGGGGTAGTCGCTTACCGTGTGGTAGTCCTGCGTCGCGGTGAAGAACGCCGGAATGGACCAGAGCGCGTCGTCCCCGTACAGGCCGAAGTGGTCGAAGGTGAGATCCCCGATGAGGAGCAGCATCCCCGCACGGCTGGCGCGGGTGACGTTGACGATGGCCAGCGGGTCGTAGATGCCGCGCAGCCCCGCGTCCATCGCCTCGGTGAGGGTGAGGACACGCACCGTCAGGCCCTCGGCGCGGTGGTGCTCCGCGTAGGCCTCGGCCGCGTCCCGGAGCGGATCGATGACAACGATGAGGAGGTCGCACGGTTCCGCGTCGGCGAGATTCGCCGGCTCGGCGACGAGGTCCACCCGGTCCGGCGCCGGCAGGGCATCCACCGCGGCGGCAGCGTAGCGGCCGGCCGCGCTCTCGGGGAAGCGGAGCGCGCCGTCGTCCGCACGTCCGGCGGCCAGGATCCGCTGCGGGCGCCACTTTTCGGTCACCTCGGCCACGACCACCGGCCCGTCGGGCACGCCCGCCAGGCGGGCGACGCCGGCGGCGTCGGTCGCGCCGATCCAGGCGCCGTCCCCGACCAGGAAGGGCCGGCGGCATTCGATCTCCACCCAGTCGGTGAAGACCGCGTCCAGGAGCGCGCCGGTGTCGCCGTAGCCCTCCAGCAAAACCGTGTTCGCGCCGGCCCGCAGCACCCCGGCGGGGATGCGGGCTTCGGCCAGATCGCGGCGGGCCTCGTCCCAGCGGAACTCGCCGACCCCGACGCCGTTGACGCTCAGGCGCACGTGCGCGCTCGGGCGGGTGGGCGAGTAGCTCCGCAGCTCCGCACGCAGCACGCCCGGCTCGCCAGCCAGCGCGTCGGGGCAGTCGAGGGTGAGGCTCGAGCCCGACGCGCCGAAGCTGTAGAGCCGCGTAAAGAAGTGGTCCTCGCTCCCGTCGGTCCCCGGCAGGTTGCCGCGATAGATTTCATCCGCGTCGTGGCGGACGCGGGCGGGGTAGTGCGCCGGGGCCGCGCCGTCGGGGGCGGGGGCCGTGTCGGGCAGGCGGTGCGGCGGGCCGTCGATCTGCCGCAGCCAGAGGACGTTGGTTCGGGTGTAGAGGCTCCGGTACGCCGGCGCGTAGAAGACCAGGTCCCACGGGGTATTCACCGCGGGCGCGGGCGCCTCGCCATAGCCGTCCGCCTCGCCATAGCCGTCCGCCTCGCCATAGCCGTCCGCATCGTCGTCGTCCGCGCCGTCGGCCGCATCCGCTCCCGGCCGCGGGACCGGCCAGAGCGGCGTCTCCAGCCCCTGGCGGGTGAGAACGAAGCGCTTGCCGAGATCAAAGCCGAGCGCGGCCAGGTCCTCGGCGCGGAGGCGGTAGAGCCCCTCCGCGGTCACCTCGATGCGCGCGGTGACGGTGGCCGACGGCGCCGGCGGGGCCATCCCGGCCCGCAGCACGTCCGACAGCCGCGGCGGAGACGCCTCGACCCGCGGATCGCGCGCCAGCAGCACCAGCCCATTGGCACGGGAATCGAGAATGGACCGCCAGGCCCGCCGGCGCGCCAGCTCCTCCGGGGACGGCCCCGCCGGGGGGCCGTCATCCGCCGGCGGCGTGGAGGCGACCGGGGCGGCAGCCTCTCCGCCGTCCGCAGGTTCCGTTGCCGATCCGCCCGGCGACGGCGGCGAAGGCGCGTCCGTCGGCGCGTCGACCCCGGTCCGGGACGACACGTCCGCAGGCGGATCCCCGGCGTCCACCGGCGCGGCACCTTGTGAGCCCGCATCCGGTTCCGAATCCGTGGGGACCTGCCCGACCGATGGCGTGCGCGGCGAGACAGGCGTTTCGGGCGCGGCTGGCGCGTGGCCGGCAGACGGGGCCTCGCCCTTCTGCGCCGGGGTGCGGCCGACCGGTGCAGGCGGCGCGGCCCTCTCGGGAGTCGTCTCCCGTTCGTAACCCGTCGTCGGCTTCGACGCAGCCGGCGTCGTGGCCCCCGGCGCCGGGACGGCGGGCGCGCGATCCGGCCCCCCGCCCCGCCCCGCCTCGCCCGCCTCGCTCCCGCGCGGGGGGGACGCGGAACCGGGTGCCGCATCGCGAGGCCCGCTGGCACGGTACGGCCACGTGCGGCGGGTGGCGTCGCGGGCGGCGGGGGCACGCCGGGCTTCGCCGCGGTTCCATTCCGGCCGCGCCCCGGAATCGCTCGTCTCGGGATGCCCTGCCTTGTCCGGCGATGCCTCCGTGGCCCGGCCCGCAAAGGCATCCGGAGCCCCCGGCAGGCGAGGCGCCGTTGCGTCA
>CAZKKD010000309.1:0-5336 GCA_964553265.1 uncultured Planctomycetales bacterium
TTGCCGGCGACAGCCGACCGGGCGCCCCGCGGCCGCGCCGGGCGCATCGGGGCGGCGGCCGAGGCCCGCACCGGCGGCCGGGCGCCCACGCCCCGGCCGGCCCCGCAACCGGAAGCGCAGCCGAAGCTGGGGCAGAGGCCGGCGCCGCAACCGGCCCCGACGCCCGCCGCCCCGCCGGCCGGGCACGCGACCCCGGCCCGCCCGGCAACCGACGCGGCGCCGGTGGCCCGTGCGACCCCGGCGGCCCGGCCCGCCGAACTGGAGCTCGACACCACGCTCACCATCCGCGGTCGCGCCCCGGCGGGCACCACGGTGCACCTGGCCGGACGGCCGGTCCCGGTGGACGAAGACGGGTGCTTCTCGCTCGAATGCGGCATCCTCGACGGCCGCCTGGACCTCCCCTTCGAGGCCCGGCGCGAGGATGCGCCGGAGACGCGTCGCAGCGTCGACGTCAGCCTCGACATCCGGCGACGCACCGAGCACGGCGCCTGGGATCGCGTGCGCATCCTCCGGCCGCGACAGCCGCAGCAGGACGGACCCGGGCGGCCCGGCGGACGCGCAAGGAAACGCCATCGGCGGGGGCGGTGGCGAGGCGGCCCCCGCCGGCATCTACGGACAGCGCAGGCCGACGCGAATCGGGCGTACCGAAGCGGTGGAACGGCAGGAGGTAGAGGGATGGACGACCCGCAGGGCTACCTCGCCGTGGTGCTCCACGCACACCTCCCCTACGTGCGCCACCCGGAGCACGACGACTTCCTGGAGGAGCGCTGGTTCTTCGAGGCGATGACCGAGACCTACCTCCCCCTCCTGCGCGTCCTGGAGGGGCTGGAGGACGACGGGGTGCCGTACCGCCTGCTCCTCAGCCTCTCGCCGACCCTGGTCGCGATGATGGAGGACCCGCTCCTGCGCGAGCGCTACCGCCGGCACCTCGACCGCCTGCTGGCGCTCATCGACCGCGAGCTCGACCGCACCCGCGAGGACGGCCGCCTGCACCAGCTCGCGCGCTGGTACCGCACCTTCGTCCGCGACACCATCCACTGGTTCGACGACCGCTGCGACGGGCGCATCGCCCTGGCGTTCGCGCGCCTGGCCAGCCTCGGGCGGCTGGAGCTCATGACCTCGGCGGCGACGCACGGGTTCCTGCCGCTCCTGCGCGAGGACCCCGGCGCGGTCCGCGCCCAGGTGCTGACCGGCTGCGACGCCTTCGCCGCCGCGTTCGGCGTCCGCCCCACCGGCATGTGGCTCCCGGAGTGCGCCTACTACCCCGGCCTGGAGGACGTGCTGCGCGAGGCGGGGCTGCGGTTCTTCCTCCTCGACACCCACGGCATCGAGCACGCCGAGGCGCGTCCGCCGCACGGGGTCTACGCCCCGGTCTGCACGCCGGCGGGGGTGGCGGCCTTCGCCCGCGACCCGGAGAGCAGCAAGGCGGTCTGGAGCGCGGAGGAGGGCTATCCCGGCCACCCCCTCTACCGCGAGTTCTACCGCGACCTCGGCTTCGAAGCCTCCGAGGAGCACCTCGGGCCGCTCCTCGTCGACGGGCGCATCCGGGTCGACACCGGCATCAAGTACAACCGCATCACCGGCGCCGAGGAGAAGGACCTCTACGACCCGCACGCCGCGCGTGAACAGGCCCGGACGCACGCCGCCGACTTTCTCCACCGCCGCCGCGAGCAGATCGAGCGCCTCGCCGGCGGCATGGACCGCCCCCCCATCGCCGTCGCGCCCTACGACGCCGAGCTCTTCGGGCACTGGTGGTTCGAGGGGCCGTGGTTCCTGGACGCGCTCTTCCGCCAGCGCGAGGCCATCGCCCCCGGCCTCGCTCCGGAGACGCCCGCCGGGTACCTCCAGCGCCACCCGACCAACGTCGCGGCCACGCCGTCGGCGTCGAGCTGGGGCGCGGACGGGCATTACGAATTCTGGATCGGCGACGAGAACAAGTGGATCTACCCGCTCCTCCACGACGCGGCCCGCCGCTTCCGCCCCGTCCTTGTCCGCACGCTCGACGCCCCGGCGGACAGCCTCCCCGACCGTGCGCTGCGGCAGGCGGCGCGCGAGCTGCTGCTGGCGCAGGGGTCGGACTGGCCGTTCATTCTCCGCACCGGCACCAGCCCGTCCTACGCCACCGAGCGGATGCGCACCCACCTCGACCGCTTCGAGCGCCTGCTGGCCATGCTGGCGGACGACACCGTCGACGAGCGCACCCTCGCCGCGCTCGAAGAGCTCGACCGCATCTTCCCCGCCCTCGACCCGGCCCGCTTTCTCGACCCCGTGCCGGCCACCTCCGGCCGGGACGACTGAGCGTCGCCCGCCCGCATACAATCGCACGTGCTGTCTGGGATTCGGCATTGCAGGAAAGGCGCCGCTCAGGACGTGCTACGCCGGCGGGCGGGGCGCCATCAGCTCGACCGTAAAGCCTTCGCCCTCGCCGCTCTCCAGCCACATGCGCCCGCCGTGCTGCCGGCAGACCAGGTACGCCTTCGTAAGGCCATACCCGCCGCCGAGCGTGCGCAGTTCGCGCGCGTTCCGGGCGCGGTAGCCGAAGTCGACCAGGCGCGGCAGCTCGTCCTCCGGCACGCCCCGGCCGTTGTCCGCTACCGTCAGGGACAGCGCCGCCCCGTCGTCGATCAGCGACGCCCGGATGCACCCGCCGGGATCGGTGTACTTCCGCGCGTTGGCCACCAGGTCGCGCAGGACATCCTGCAACACCGGCGGCATCCGGATCGTCGCGCCGTCCACGCTCTCGACCCGCAGATCGACGAGGTAGTCGTCCGGGCCCTGTTCGGCGGGCGCATGGACCACGCCGAACCGGCCGCGGCTGCCCTGCGCCATCGCGTCCAGCACCTGCCGGAGGTTGCCGGTGATCGTCTTGATGTCGATGACCTCCCAGGCGCCGGGGGCTTCCTGGCGCGCCAGGATCTCGCGCACGCGGACGTCCAGCACCTCCCGGACGGAGGCCAGCATGCCGAGCGACTCATCGAGGAGGGGCTGCCGGTCCGGCGCCACCGGGTGCGCCGCCACCGCAGCGTCCACGTTCTCCCGGATCCGCGCGTAGTAGGTCTCGAGGTGACGGATCGACGCCCGGGCCTGCTGCGGATCGTGGAAGGCCCCCAGGATCTCGTCGCAGATGGCCAGGCTCGGCGCCAGCGCATCCGGCGCACCGAGAAGGGTCCCGAGGCACTGGAGCTCGCAGACGATGATGTTCAACACGTTGTGGAACGAGTGGAGATCGAGGCGCGCCTGGTCGGCGTCGGCAATCGTCAACTCGCGATCGATTTCGATACGCTTCATTTGGATGCACCGATGATGAGCGGGAGCGTCAGAGCAGCAGCTCGCGCAGAAACGGGTTGGTGCGCTTCTCTTCGCCGACGGTGGTGGACGGGCCGTGCCCCGGGTAGACGACCGTCTCGTCCGGCAACGGCAGCACCTCGCGGCGCAGGCTCTCCATCAGGTCGTCGTGGCTGCACCCGTCGAAGTCGGTGCGCCCCATCGACCCCTGAAAGAGCACGTCGCCGCTGAAGAGCACGCGATCCGCGTCGGCATGAAAGAGCAGGTGCCCCGGCGCATGCCCCGGCGCGTGCCGGCAGGCCAGGCTCACCGTCCCGAATGCAAGCGTCTCGCCGTCGGCCAGCTCGCGGTCCGCGGCCGGCCCCTTCGTCGTGACGCCGATGAGGAAGCCGAGATTGAGCTGCGGGCTCTGCATGCGGCGGTTGCACTCGGCGTGACAGGCGATCGCCGCCTCCGGGTAGCGCGTCTTGAGGGCCGCCAGCCCGGCGATGTGATCGAAGTGGCTGTGCGTGGCCAGGAGAAAGGCGGGCGCCAGGCCCTCCCCGTCCAGGCGGGCGGCAACGGCCTCCGCGTCCCCGCCGGGATCGATCACCGCGCAGGCGGCCTCCCCCTCGCGGTGGACGAGGTAGCAGCCGGTCGCGAGCTGCCCCACCTCCAGCGCAACGACCCGGAGCGCCCCCATTCAGCCGTTCCCCTTGAGGTAGGCCAGGATCTCGCGCTTCTCGTCGCTCTTCTCGCCGCCGGCCAACCCGACGATGGGGCGCTCCCGCCCGGCCGACTGGCTGCTGTCGGAGGCGTGCGCACCGTTGACCATCAGGTTGGTCCCGTAGTCGCTGCGCACCGTACCGCCCTCGGCCTTGCTCGGATCGGTGGTGCCCAGGCGGTCGCGGATGAGCTCGATCGCGTTCGGCCCGTGGTACAGCAGCGCCAGGCAGCGGGCGTCGCCCGGTTCGCGCTGCTCCTTCCGGCTCACGTGGTCGGGATGGCGGCCGGTCATGAACTCGATGATCTTGCAGACCTCACAGTGCGCGTTCTTGCGCCGCAGGAGGTCGGTCATCGCGGCGTAGTCCTCGTCCTCGAGGGGGAAGTCGTAGGCGTCCTCCAGCCGATCCCGCAGCGTGTTCTCCACCAGGAAGCCGAGCTTCTTGACGAAGATGTCCTCCAGGAAGCCGTAGAACTCCAGCCCCTGCTGGACGCTCATGCGGAAGAGCCGCGCCCCGACGATGGTGAGCCCGGTCTTCGAAAAGATGTCGATGATGTTGCCCGGCCGGGCCGACCGCTTGTAGAAGTTGTCGGGCTTGAGCATGACCAGCGTCGTCTCGGGCTTCACGCCCTTCGGATACTTGACCAGCGTATCCAGGACCCCGCCGTCCTTTTCCGCATAGTCGGCCAGGAGCTTCAGGACCGCCTTGTTGGTCCGGTCGTCCGGCGCGGCGAGCACCGCCGGTTCGAAGTACTCGATCTTGCTGCCCCGCATCACGCAGTCGCCGTAGGTGCCGCGGACCGTGTTGCCGATGGGCTGGGCGGTCGGGGGGCCGACCACGGCGCGGAGTTCCTTGCGCGCGTTTTTGCCCCGGAAGAGAAGCATGAGGAAACGGTTGGTAAAGCCGCGCTCGGACGCGCCGTCGCTGCGGAAGTTCTGCTCCACGTACTCCCGGAAAGCCTCGTGGTAGCGTGCCTCGATGCGGGCCTTGGCCTGGCAGGCGAGGTACTTGTCGATGAAGGCGTCGGACGGGGAATACATCCGCGCCCCGACAAACTCCAGCGGCACCTGGCTGATGAGGCGCCCGATGATCCCGCCCGTGCGGCTCTTGGCGAGGCTGTAGGGCGTGATGAGTGCATAGGCGAGCTGTTCGGCCATGTCGGCGTCCCTTTTGCATGCTTCCGTTGCGGAACCGGCGGTATCGCGACCCCTTCGGGTTCGCCGCGGATTGTACGCATCCGGCCGCCCGGCGCAAGCGGGTAGCCGCGCCGGCGATGCGGCGCCGATCCGCTTCTAAGAAGCTGTTTCAATCCCTCGCGCGCTCGTGACTGCGTTCGGCGCGCTGCCT
>CAZKKD010000310.1:0-5329 GCA_964553265.1 uncultured Planctomycetales bacterium
GTGCGCTACGACCACGGGGGAGCGACCGTGCTCTGGGCATTCGCGGACCTGGCGCTGCCGCTGGACGGGCCGCGCCGGATCGCCAACCTGGTGAGCGGCGAGACGGTTGACGGGGAGCAAATCGAAGCGAGGCGCCACGGCGTCTACCTTGCTGAACCGGTGTAGCGCGCCGGCCCGACGGGTCGCCGGCATTTTCGAACCCGACAAGGAGATCCCCATGCTGTCGATGCGTCCGCCCCGCGGTCTGTTCCTGGTCTGCCTTTTCGTGCTCGCCGCCGCCGACATCGCCGGCGCGGCGACGCGCATCCGGCTGGTCGACGACGCGTACGGCATGCCGCTGCACGGGTGGGTCCGCGACCAGGAACTGCCCGACGGCGGGCTCCTGGCGTGGCGGATGCCGGATGCGCTGGTCATCGACGGGGAGCGGCGCGCCTTCGGCGAGACGACCGGCGCCGCGCTCGGCGGCGCTGCGGGGCCGGCGGCCAGCGAACAGGATCTCCTGGACGAGCTGGAAGGCGGCGACGAGGGCGATGCCGGCCCCGATGCGCCGGCCGCCGCACCCGTGCGGCGCATGGACGGTCTCGCGGGCGGCGTGGACCTGCAGGGGGCGCGCCTCCACGGGGACTGGGGCGACGGCGAGCACGTACTGGAACCCGGCGGGCTCCGGTTCGGGCACGAAGGGGGCGAGCTGGTGGCCAGGGCGCCGCTGGTCCGGGAGGGCGCCGGCGAACGGGTGCTCCGGGGCCGGCCGGTCGAGATCTGCTTGCCGGCACCGGCGGAGGGACGGGCCGGCCTGTCTCTCCTGGTGAAGAGCGGCGGGCAGGTCGTCTTCGGACCGGCGGCCCTCTCCGCACCCGGGCCGGGAGGCGGATGCGGAGTGCGCCTGTACCTGCCCGTCTCCGAACAACCCTACGAAGCGGTCTGCAACGGGACGGCGGTCGCGTTTCGACACACCGCCGACGGCGTGGAGATCGTACGCGCACCGGGTCCGGATGCGGCGCTCCGTGTTGAGGCGCAGGGCAGCGTGATCCTCTTGTTGCCGGCCGCCGCACCCGCATCGAAGCCGGCCGCGGCCTTCCGGCCGGCGCCACCGGCGGCGTATCTCTTTACCGATCGCCGGCGCGAGGTCTTTCTGGAGGGCGAGCCGGCGGCCGTGTCGGTTCGCGTCTACGGTGCGGCGCCCGGGGACGCCGAGCTGGTCCTCGACGGGCCGGGCGGGCCGCTCAGCCTTCCGGTCGCGCTCACCACCGGCGCGCAGGAAGCGCACGCCGAGCTCTCGCTGGAGACCGCCCGCCTGCGGCCGGGCCGCTACACGGCCGAGTTCCGCGCCGCCGGCGTGACCAGCAACCGTCTGCCGATCCGGATCGCGCCGCTGTTGCCGGAGACGAACCTGCGCCTCTTCGGTTACAGCAAGTGGGGCTGCAGCACCTTCGAGCCGGACGATCTGCGCATCGCGGCGCGCTTCGGCTTCAACCTTCTCGCCCACGGCTCGACCCACGGGCAGAACGGTAGCATGTGGGGCGGGTCGCCGTTTCAGGACACGGCCTGGGCCGGAACGGTGCCGGTCGACGAGAGCCTCGCCGCCACGAACGCCGGCATGCCGCCGGAGCTGCGCGAGGCGAAGACCGAGCACGACGCGGGGGCCGAGTTCCTCCTCGCCCACGGCATCGAGAACAACCCCATCCCCGGCGGCGCGATTCTCTACTTCAACGTCGGCGAGCAGTGGCGCGAGCACGCGTTCGACCGCTACCAGGGCATCCAGCACTTCGCCCAGGAGTGGCGGCGGTTCCCGAACTTCACCGGCATGGTCCACTGCACCGGCGACGGGCCGACGCCGGCCAGCCTCGGCATGGTCTGGGCGGCGGGGCCGAGCTGCTTCGACATCATCCACCCCGAGCGCCTGCAGGCGCTCCGCGACGCGCTGGCGGCGGAGGGGACCGCCATCGAGATCGACGACAGCGTTGTGCGCGAAACGGCGGCGCGCATCGACGACGCGATGGAGGGGGCCATCGGCTTCGGCGTCGGGATGGAGGAGAGCGTCGAGGTGAAGGGCGATGCGCGGCAGAGGCTGGCCTGGACGCTGGCCCTCAACGATCTCTACCCGCGCTGCTTCCGTGAAGAGCGCAAGGCGCTGGCGGCCCTCATGCCGGAGCCGGTGGTGACCTGCGGCAGTACGTGGGGGCAGGGCGCCGGGAACGGGATGTGGCCCGGTACCTTCTATGGCGCGCTCGACCGGCCGGTCTCCGACATGCACGGCGACTTCGGCATCATCCCCTTCAGCTACGTCAGCGGCATCGATCTCTTCGGCCTGGGGCAGAAGGCGCGCCCGTGGATGAGCCTCGACCTCATCCAACCCCGCACGCGGGCCAACGGGCTGAAGCTGCTCCTGCAGGCGATGAGCCGCAACCCCGCCGGCATCGGCGTGCTGCAGCTCTCCGAAAGCGGACCGGCCGGCCCCTGGGGCGAGAAGAAGGAGAGCGGCGACAACCTGGCGATGCTCCTCGCCATCGCGCGGCGCACCGGTGATGCGCTCATGCAGCTCGAACGCCGCGACGAGGTGGCGGTGCTCGGCTCGCTCCGGCAGGCGGCGCTGGGCGGGCAGTCGTTTGCACGGCTCTGGGGCGCACACTTCCTGGCCTCGAAGGGAGGGTTCCAGGCGAACTTCGTCTCCGAGGAAGAGGTGCTGACGGACGCGGCGGCGCTCGACGGTTTCAAGGCCGTCTTCCTCGTCGACATGACCGTACCGCTGCCGCCGAAGCTGACCAAGCGCCTGGAGGCCTTCCGCGCGGACGGGGGCGTCCTCATCGCGTCGAAGCAGTCGACCGCGCCGCTGCCGCCGCACGTCGCCGTCGAGGTCAAGCAGGTGAAGGGTGCGAACGAGGTGAACTACGAGGCGGTCTACCGCAGCTTCGACCCGCTCATCCCCGCGTTCCGCGAAGCGCTTGAGGGCAAGCTGGAGCCGTTTTTCCGGAGCGGGGATCCGCACACGCACCTGGTGCGGAGCGTCTCCGAAGAGATCGAGTACTGGGTCCTCTTTCACGACGGGTTGCCGGATCCGAAGGCGAGCAAGACCTCCGGGCATTACATCCAGTTTCTCTACGAGGGACGGCAGGCATCGCTCGCGGCCACGCGGAGCGGCGTGCTCTACGACGCGCTCCGCCGCCAGCGCGTCGATACGCGCCCGGCCGGCGACGGCATCGCCTGGGACGCGGACCTGTCGGTGCTGCCCGGCACGTTGTACGTGCTCACCCCGCGCCCCGTGGCGGCCCTGGCGGTCCGGGGGCCGGCGTCGGTGACGCGGGACGCGGTCGCCGCCTTCCGCATCGAGGCGCGCGACGCGGACGGGACGGCGTTTGCCGGTGTGCTGCCGGTGGAATTGACGATCCGGGACGCCGACGGCGCGGTGCGCTACCGCGTCTGCCGGACGACGAACGCCGACCTCCGGTTCAAGATCGCGGCCAACGACCCGGTGGGGGCGTGGCGCTGGCGGGCCGAGGAGCAGGCGACGGGGCTCGTGGCGGAGGGGGGCTTCACCGTAACGGGCGAAGCGGTGCCGCCGGCGGTCGGGGTGTCGCGCGACATCGTCCTCGACGCGCCGGCCATCCAGGCCGCCCTGGGCGAACGCACCTTCACCATTCCGCTCTTCGCGGATCAGTTGGCGCTCCGCCCGCAGGCGGAGGCGCTGGCGAAGGCGCTTTCGGACGCGGGCGCATCGTGCCGGGTCTGGGTGGCGCCGCCGTCGCGCATCCGCCCCTACCGCATGAACTGGAAGAACTGGAGCGTGGAGGACGAGCACAACCAGGCGGCCGTCCTTGCGGGCGAGGTGGTCGGCTTCCGCATGCAGGGGAAGAACCAGTACGGCGACACTCGCACGCTGCTGGACGGCCAGCCCGGACAGATGGCGTTCTACAACCAGTACACGAATAGCGCGCTCTGGGCGCTCCACCGGGACGTGATCCTTCTCGCCCGGGGGGACGTGCCGGAGGGGCCGCTCTTCCACGAAATTGTGCGCGTGCACCGGATGCTGCCGCGGAACCCGTCCGCCTCCGTCCCGGCGCCCGGCGCGGGTCTGCTCGGCTATGCCTGGGCGCCGTTCCACTACGGGCACGACGCCGTCCTCCTCTACGGGCAGGACGCGGACGGGCTCGCCCGCGCCACCGACCGCCTCGTCGGGCTGGCCACGGCGGACGCACCCGTTGCCGCCGACACGCCGCCGCTGATGGGCCGGGGCCGCGTCGAGAACGGGCAGGCGTTCGCGGGCTCCGCAGGCGCCGACGAACCGACGGAAACGGTCGGCCGTGATCGGATCGAACGGTCGCTCCTCCCGCCGGCGTATCCCTGTCGCGTCGACGGTGCGCTGGCCCGGCCGGACGGGACGCTGCTCCTGCACGTCACCGACCGCGCCGTGGGCGATGCGCCGCCGTTTGTCGTGGTCGACCCGGACGCCGGATCGGTGAAGCGGGTGCAGTACGGAGAGCGCGCATTCCGCAACGCTTCGCTCGACCGGTTCTCGCGCAGCCTCGGGCGCGACGCGTTTGCCGATGCGGTCATCCACCGCCTGGCCGACGGCGGGCGCCTGGAGCCTGCGGGGCGGGGGCTCTCGCGGATCGATGCGAAAGGCGCGACGCGCTGGCATTACGATCCGTTCCCGCAGCCTGGCGATTACGAAGAAGCGAAGTACCCGCGCCGCTGCCGCAGCCTCACCGTCTCCGCCGACGGCCGGCGCGTTCTCGCGTCGTTCTACGACATCAACAGGTGCGGGGGCTATGGGCCGGGCTACCGGGTCTTTCACGCCGCGACCACGGTTCTGCTCGACGCGGAGACGGGACGCGAAATCCGCCGGATGCCCGGCTTCCTCGGCCGGGAGCTCCGCCTCAACCGCGACGGCACCCGCGCGCTGGTGGCCGATACGCTGGTGGGCGGTGGCTCCCGGTATGGCCGGTACAAGCCCAACCCCTACGGCGAGCCGGTGCTGGCCGTCTTCGGCGAAACGGGTCCGCCGCGCGTGCTGGTCCGGGACGCCAACGTCGACCGCATTGCGTTCAGCGACAACGGCGCCCTGGCGCTGGTGAGCTATGCCGACTGCCGCGGGTTCGTCACCGTCGTCGACGTGACGGCCGGCGCGACGGCCGTGGTCGCGCATGGCCGCGCCGACATCGGCATTGCCGCCGCGCCGGACGGCGCCTTCGGCGTCATCGCCTATGCCGACGGCCTGCAACGGGTGGTGGCCCCCGACGGCACGGTGCGCGAGGAGACGCACCTGGCCGCCCCGGGCGTGCCGGCCGTGCTGCCGGACTTCCGTGGTGTCCCCCGGCGCCTCGTGTTCAAG
>CAZKKD010000311.1:0-5308 GCA_964553265.1 uncultured Planctomycetales bacterium
CGGGCCTGGCAGACCCGACATGGCGAGTGCCGGAGGGGCGCCCCGTTCTGGGGCGGGGGCTGGAGGAGGACCGGGCCGGCGGCCGGACCCACGGCCACCGCCGCGAGGGGGACGGGGATCATCCGCTTCCGCTGGGCGGCGTCGGCGGACGGCTGCGCCGCCCCGGGCGTGGCGGGCGGGATGACCTGGACGGCGTTTCCGGCCGAGCGTGCCGCGGTGGGCACCAGGCTCCCGGCCGGTGGCGTGGCGCCGGGGTCGGCGACGGCCTGGGGCTGGACCACGGGCTCGGCGGGGGCGACGGCGGGCTGGTGGACGGGGGTCTGGTCGGGCCCGGGCGCGGCAGCGGCGCCGGGCGCGGGCGTCACCAGGGTCTCGCCGCCGCCGTCGGCGGGGGCGTCCGGGTCGGCAATCGAGAGGGCCAGGCGCCCGAGGCGGAGCGTTTCCCCGCCGCGGATGGTGGCGGACTGGATGCGCTGTCCGTTGACGAACGTCCCGTTGGAACTGTCGAGATCGGTAAGGTCCACCTCCCCCTCGCGGACCGCGAGGCGAAGGTGCTGCCCGGAAACCGAGCGGTCGTCGATGACGATATCGTTCTTCGGCGCGCGGCCCAGCGTCGTGGTCCCGGGTTCCAGGCGGATGCGGCATTGGCGCCCGTTCAGTTCGTACTGGAGCTCATACATGCGGCGTTCCGTTTCGGCGTCTGCACATGAGTGAATGCGGCTGCGGGACTTCCCGTCATGCCATGACTGCTGTGTCGCGCAACGGCGGACGTCCCGCCTTCGCGCGTCAGCGGCGGCCGCGACGCGCGGCCAGGGTCTCCTGGACGATCTGCTGGACCAGGTTCGCGAGTTGCCAGTCGACGCTCTCCTGGTCGGGAACGAGGCGTTTGATCTCGGTGAGATACTGCCGCGCGGTCAGGAGGTCGGGCGGGGACGCCTTGCTGCCCCGGATCTGACGGTACGCTTCGTCATACAGCGCGGTCAGTTGGCGGCTCAGTTCTTCGCGGAGGAGGTCCGCCTGCCGGTCTGCGGTCTGGGCCAGCCGGGGGCGGCGGGCGCCGCGGAACAGCTCGTCGGCGGCTTCAAGCTGCCGCAGCGCGAAGTACGGCTGATCGCGCCGGAGCGTTTCGGCGGCGGCCATGGCCTTCTGCGCGCGGGTGTACCGTTCGTCCAGGGAAAGGTTTTCCGGATAGTCGGACGGTTTGACGCCGTGGACGTGGACGACGAACTCCTGCACCGGTTTGCCGCCGCGGATCACCTCGACGGTTGCCTTTCCCTGGTCGAGGCCTTCGATGATGACCACCCGCTTGGTGAGATCGCTGCGGATGAGACCGTCAAAGCGCTTCCAGCGGAGGATTTCCCGATTCTGGGGATGGCGGACGCGGAGGTCGGTGAAGCCTTCCGATTCCCGCCCGAGCAGGATGACCAGGTCTTCCCAGACGCGGATGAAGTGCTCCGGCGGCTTCGGCGGCGGTTGAAGCGCGTTCAGGTAGGTCGCGCCGTACAGGCCGAGGCCGATGACCGCGACGGCCAGCAAGGCCAGCCAGAGGAATCCGCGGCTCGCCCTGCCATCGGCGGGATAGGCGTTGAGGGCTTCGTCCTGGCGCGCCGCGGTAACGTCGGGTCTCGGGGCGGCGCCTTCGGCGGCCTCCATCTCGGCCGTGTCGGGCCGTTGGGAGGAAGGCAGAGCGGCTCCGGCCGCATCCGGAACGGCCACCGCGCCCCCGTTCTGGATGTGGACGGTAAAGGCGACGCGGCCGATCTTGAGCGTGCAGCCGTCGCGCAGGACTGCTTCGGCAATGCGTTCGTTGTCGAGGAAGGTGCCGTTCTGGCTGCCGAGGTCGCGAATGACCACCTGCTCGTCGCCAATCTCCAGTTCGCTGTGTCGCCGCGACAGGCTCTTGGCCGGGAGCGAGATGTCAACGTCCGGGCTGCGTCCGATGACGGCGCGGTCGCCGGAGACGCGGAACTGCGTCCCCGCTTTCGGTCCCGCCTGGAGTTCGAGCGTTACGATAGGCCGTGTCATAAGCGTATCTTATCCAGGGCGAAGCGTCGCTGTCAACCGTTCGCGAGACCCGG
Source organism: uncultured Planctomycetales bacterium (assembly GCA_964553265.1). Taxonomy (GTDB): domain Bacteria; phylum Planctomycetota; class SZUA-567; order SZUA-567; family JAFGNG01; genus CAZKKD01. The sequence goes on from CAZKKD010000311.1 coordinate 2,079, forward strand.
CGTGTCCGCGGACACGACGGCGGTCCGTCGTCCGGGGAGGAGCCCGGCCTTCCGGGCCGCTCCGGACGGCAGTTCCAGCACGTCCCGTCCGCCGGTGGCGAAGGCCATCCGCCAGGGCTGCAGCGCCTCGTTGAGCTTGCAGACGGCGCCTTCCGCGTCGAGAAAGACGACATCGATGGCCGTGCGCATGAGGGCCGTGTGGACGGCCCGGCAGCGCCGGATGACCAGTCCTTCGCCGGCGCCCAGCGGGGGGCGGAAGAGGAGGCCCCGCGTCGCCTCCCAGCCTGTCTCCGTCACCGCCAGGTCCGGAACCAGGACCACGCCCGAGCAGGGGTCGAGCAGTCGGCAACCGGTGCGCATGGGAGGGCGGTCCGTCCGTCAGGTGAAAAACTGGATGGCCATCGGGCCGAAGATGAAGAGGAACGTCACCAGCATGATGAGAACCAGCGGGAAGAGCATCTTCACCGGCGCCTTGCCGGCGGCCTCCTCGGCGCGCTGGCTGCGGCGCTCTCGCTGCTGTTCGGCCTGGATGCGGAGAATGGGGCTGATGTTGGCCCCCATCTCCTCGGCCTGGACGAGCGCCGTCGTGACCGAGAGGACCTCCGGCACGTCCACCCGCCGGCCGAGATCGCGCATGGCGTCCGAGCGCGTCTTTCCGAGACGGATCTCACGCAGCATGAGCTGGAATTCCTCGCCGAGCGGCGTGCGTCCGAGCTTGCGGCCGATCCGGTCCAGCGCCCCGGTGGAGTCGAGGCCGGCCTCGGTGGCGAGCGTCACCAGGTCCAGCGCAAACGGAAGTTCCTTGCGGATGATATTGTGCCGCAGGGCCCGTTTGGTGTTCAGCCATCCCGGCATCCGCAAGGCGCCCAGGAGTGCCCCCAGGCCGAACAGGCCGATAACGTTCATGAACGGCGCCATGAGGAAGAGAAGCGTTCCCAGCATGCCCCCGGCCAACGTACACAGGACCACAAAGCCGACATACTCGTCCGCGTCGATGCCCTCGGGGTTGCCTGCGCTCGCAAGGCGCGCCTGGATCCGGCGGTGGAAGATGCGGTAGAACCCGGGCGCATCCTCGCGTTTCGACTCCAGGTTCGCGCGGACGCCGCGGCCGATGTAGCGTGCCGTCGGCAGAAACAGGCGGATGAAGGGCGACTGGGTCTCGGTGACGATGATCTCACCGCGGACGAGGGCGCGGGCCCGCCGGGCCTGCCGGACCAGGTCGACAAACGCGTAGGCCCCGCAAGCACCGGCGCCCCAACTGGCGCCCAGGGCGATGAGCAGCGGAAGGCCTTCGGTGTTGATCGGCATGGCGGCGTCCTTTCCGTGGCTCAGATGTCGATCCGGATGATCCGCCGGATGACCAGGATCCCGGCCGCTTCCACGACCAGCGCCACCAGGATGACCAGCGCCCCCTGCCACGTGTTGAAGAGGACCGCCATGCTGCCCGGGCTCACGAAGTGCATGCCGATCGCCAGGACGAACGGCAGGAGGCAGATGACGAAGGCCTGCATCTTCCCCTGCGAGGTAAGCGCGCGGATCTTCCCCTCAATGCGATAGCGTTCGCGGATGGTGTGGGCGATGTTGTCGAAGACCTCCGTCAGGTTGCCGCCCACGTCGCGCGTAATGGCGATGGCGGTCACCACCAGGTCCATGTCCTTGGATGGCATGCGCTGATACAGGTGGGTGAGCGCCTCGTCCAGCTCCAGGCCGAGGCGAAGCTCCTGGCAGAGGAGGCGCATCTCCTGGCGCATGGGGTTGGGCATTTCCCGCGACAGGACATCGAACGCCTGCGGGAGGGTCATGCCGGCCTTGAGACTGTTGCTGACGCTCATGAGCGCGTCGACAAGCTGGAGGTTGAACTGTGCGTCGCGCTGCTTCTTGAGGATGGAAAGGACCAGCATCGGCACGCCGAGCCCCGCCAGGCTGATCGGCGCCGCGAGGACAGGCTGTGCCGTGAGGAGCAGCGCCACGCCCCCGACCAGGACGGCCGAAAGCACTGCAAGGTATAGCAGGTGCTGGCGGGGCATGGTGAGGTACATCGAATCGAGCGTGGCGGATGCCCCCGAGACATAACGCTCCTCATACCCCGCCCAGCCGCGGCGGAAGAGCTCCACCCCGATGTAGGCGAAGACGCCGACCGCGAGACCGGCGGCCAGGCTGGCGACAAGGTTGTGCGGTACGGATTCCAGCATGCGGTCTCACTCGGCGCGGCGGTTTCGGGTCGCCGGCAGGCCAGGGCGTCAGGGCGCCCGCTAGGTCTCGTCGGGCGCTTTGAACATGGAAATATCCACCTCGTGTCCCCGCTTCCGGAGCGTGTGGACGAAATCGGGAATGATGCCCGTTGCGACGAACTCGCCCACGACATTCCCCTGCTTGTCGAAGCCCTTCTGCTCGTAACGGAAGATGTCCTGCAGGCTGACGATGTCGCCCTCCATGCCGGTGACGGCGGTGATGTTCAGCACCTTGCGCGTCCCGTCGGAGAGGCGGCTGACCTGGACGATCAGGTTGATGGCGCTGCTGATCTGTTCCCGGATGGCGCGGCTCGGGAGCTCCATCCCCGCCATGAGAACGAGGGTCTCGAGGCGGCTGATCGCGTCGCGGGGCGTGTTGGCGTGGAGCGTGGTGAGGGAGCCGTCGTGCCCGGTGTTCATGGCCTGCAGCATGTCGAGCGCCTCCCCGCCGCGGCATTCGCCCACGACAATCCGGTCCGGCCGCATGCGCAGCGCATTGCGGACCAGGTCGCGGATGACGATGGCGTTGCGCCCTTCGATGTTCGGCGGGCGGCTCTCGAGGCGGACGACGTGCTCCTGCGGCAACTGGAGCTCCGCCGCGTCCTCGGCGGTGACGATGCGTTCGTGCATCGGGATGAAGCCGGCCAGCACGTTCAGGAGCGTGGTCTTGCCGGAGCCGGTGCCGCCGCTGATGAGGATGTTGCGGCGGTTCTCCACGCAGAGGTTGAGAAAACGCGCCATCGGCCCGGTGATGCTGCCGAAGCGGATGATGTCGTCGATGGTGTACGGGTTCCGGCTGAACTTCCGGATCGTGAGCGCAGGCCCGGACAGCGCCAGCGGCGGGATGATGGCGTTCACGCGGCTGCCGTCGGTCAGGCGCCCGTCCTGCATCGGCGTCGTCTCGTCGATCCGGCGGCCGATCGGCGCCAGGATGCGGCGGATGACGGCGAGCACCTGGTTGTTGTCGGTGAATTGCTTCGGCGAGAGCGACAGGCGGCC
>CAZKKD010000312.1:0-5263 GCA_964553265.1 uncultured Planctomycetales bacterium
GGACGGGATCGTTCGGGCAGGCGGCGTCGGCGGATTGTCGGCTCATGATCGTGTTCCGCTGCGGATTCGTTGGCGGCGTTCCCGTCGGGAGCGAAACAGGTATTGAACCGCGTTTGCGGTGCGAGTGCAAGCCCGCGGCCGGAATTCCAGGGCTATTCAGTCCTTGCGATTCCGTTCTGAATTCGGTGGCGCGGTTGCGGCAAAAGATTCCCTCTCCCTCCGGGAGAGGGTCAGGGTGAGGGGATTTTCGCAGTCCGGGGCCCTCACCCCAGCCCTCATCCCAAGGGGAGAGGGAGAACGGAATGGCCCTGCCGGAATCCGGTCGGCTGGTGCGGGGCCGCCTCAGCCGGCGGGATTGCGGCCGAGCCACCAGGTGGTCATGCGCAGCGCCGGGTCGTCGGTCTCGCGCATCCACGTCAGGAGGCGCTCGCGCAGGTCGGCCAGGACCGCGGCGCAGGCCGGGTCGTCGACGCGGTTGTGCTGCTCGTCGGGGTCGCCGGCGAGGTCGTACAGCTCGTCGCGGCCGCCGGACAGGTTCGCGCCGTACTTCCAGTTGCCGTGGCGGAGCGTCTTCATGCAGGCCGGAATGTTGCCGAGCCCCAGGAACTCCACCACCACGTCCTCGCGCCAGGGCGTGGCCGGCGTCTCGCCGCGGACGAGCGGCTGCACCGAGCGGCCGTGGGGGCGCGCGTCGGCGGCGTCGGCGCCGGCCCAGTCGAGCACGGTGGGGTAGACGTCGGCGAGCGAGACGAACTCGCGCCGCCGCGTCCCGGCCGCGACGCCGTCGGGCGGGCGGACGATGAAGGGGATGCGCTGGATCTCCTCGAAGTGGTGCCAGCCCTTGTCGGCCAGCCCCCCGTGGCTGCCGAGGGTCTCCCCGTGGTCGGCGGTGAAGACGATCCAGGTGCGTTCCAGTTCGCCGGTGGCGGCGAGGTGGTCCAGCACGCGTCCGATCTGCGCGTCGATGAGCGACGTCCGCGCATAGTAGTAGCGCACGGCGGTGGCGTAGTCGTCCCAGCTCATCTCCTCGTGGTCCCAGAAGATCTTCATGTGGTGCGGCCCCGGCGTGTCGCGGGCGGGCCACTCGTAGTTGGGCCAGGGGGGGATGGGTTCGTTGCGGTACATCTCCACGAACTCGCGCGACGCGTGGTACGGCCCGTGCGGTCCCCAGAAGTTGAGCGCGTAGAACCACGGCGCGCCGCGTTGGCGGAAGGCGTCGATCCGCTCGATGCAGTTCGACGCCAGGTAGCCGGGCACGGTGGCCTCGGACGGGATGTCAATGACGCCGCATGAGTTGCGGTAGTTCTGCGTCGATTCCTCCCACGGCAGGATGCGGTGCGCCAGCCCCTGCGCGGCCAGCCACGCGCGGTACTGCGGATAGCCGGCCCCGTCGCCGCCGTGGCCGGGGAAGTCCTCCCCCTCGAACCCGAGGCTTGAGGGCAGGCTCGGCCGGTTGGTGCCGCCGAAGGTGGTCTCCTGCGTGGTGCCGAGGTGCCACTTGCCGGTGTAGCCGGTGCTGTAGCCCGCCGCCTGCAGCTTGCGCGGCAGCAGCGTCGGCCGGTCTTCGAGTTCGTGGACGCTGCAGCCCACCTCGTGGATGTTGCTGGTGATCCCGTGCGTGTGCGGGTAGTGGCCGGTCATGATGGTGCCGCGGGCCGGGCTGCAGACGGGGTAGACGGTGTACGCGTTCTCGAAGAGCACCCCCTCCTCGGCAAGGCGGTCGATGTTGGGCGTCCGGCACGGCGTCGAGCCGTAGGCGCCGACGGCGGAGAGGCGGTGCTGGTCGGTGAAGAGGAAGAGGATGTTCGGCCGGTCGGTCGGCATGGCGGCTCCTTTCGCGGCGGGGTCAGTGTGCGTCGGGGTGGAGCTGTTCGGCGAGCCAGTCGGGTCAGTCCGCGAGGCGGAGCGCCACGTGGCACCAGATGTTGTGCCCCCAGCTCAAGAGCGGCTGGAACGCGTAGGCGTCGTGGCTGTCGTTGTCCTTGTCGAGCCGGACCAGCATCGCGTGCAGCGTCTGCCCGGCCGCGAGCGGGGCGTGCGCGTATTCCGGCAGGGCCGCGCGGGGAAGGGCCACCTCGACGGTGTAGCCCTCGTCGGTGTCGGACGGGTCGTTTGGCGTACCGCGGACACGGGTGGCGACCTGGAGCCCCTCGATGTCGAGCTCCGGCCGGCCATAGCGGCCCCAGCGGTCGCGGTACTTGACGTGCAGCGCGTCGTAGATGCTGCCGCCGGGGCCGATGACGAGCTCCCAGTACACCCCCGTCTCGAAGCGCGGCAGCAGGAAGAGCTCCACGCAGTCGTGGGCGAAGACCGGCGCGTCCCGTTTCAACTCCGGCGCCAGCAGGTTGGTGTCCTGGCACTCGAACGCCAGGTAGAGGTGATCCGCATCCCACGACAGCCGCCAGGTCGTCTCCGGCTCGTCCCGGCGCTCGGTGCTGCCGAAGGGGTAGACCCCGGTCAGGACCAGCGCGCGCTCCCAGGCGGCGTCGGTCAGCTTGCCGTCGATGGTCGGCGGCGCGGCGGCGCGCGGGACGTCGAACGTGGCCGGGGCGGGCCAGTCGGGGCCTTTGCGGCAGTTGGTAAGGAGGTGGTTGGCCATGTCGCGCGCCCGCTTCAACCGCCCGGCCGGCACCGGCTCGTCGGATCGGAGCGCCTGCACCAGCTTCCACGCCCAGTCCTTCGGATTGGCGAAGTTGGCCGCTTCCTGCGCCGGGGTGCCCTGGGCGGCGGCGATGGCGTCCTCGAGCTGCTGGAGCAGCGCCCGGTCCGCGTCGGTCGGCAGCGCTTTCGGTTCGCTCTCGCCCTGCGGGACGCAGCCGGCAGCGAGCGCGAGGAAGAGGAGGGCGGCCCCCGCACGGCAGGCGGTGCAGAGCCACGGCGGCGTCCGTCGAAGCATGGCGAATCCTTTCGGTGCGGCGGCGGGAGGTCCGTCCGGATTGCAGCCGCGCGCGCGGCCATTCGCGGTCCCCGGACAGGCGTTCTGGAGGCAGCTTAGGCGATTCGCCCCGTCCGCGCAAGGCGGTTTCGGGCGGGTTGTCTCGGAGCGGCGGTCGCCCAGTTGCAGCCGCGCGCGGGCACGCTTCCGTCCTCCAGCCCCGCCGTCCTTCCTGTGACTTGCGTTTTCTGCAAGCGGCGCGTAAGATGAAAGAGAGGAGGGGATTGACGTGCATCGCATTCGAGTCTACGTGGATACCTCGGTCTTCGGTGGGGCGCAGGACGATGAGTTCCAGGATGCCAGCAGGAACTTCTTTCGTCTCGTCAGCAACGGAGGGTATGTGGTATTGGTCTCGGATGAGACGCTGCGAGAACTCGGTGACGCCCCGGAAAAGGTTCGTGCCGTGTACGAGGCGATTTCCCATGACCAGTTGGAGCGTGTTGCCATTGACGAGGAGGTGCTGGAATTGGCGCAAGCCTACGTCGATGCCAATGTTCTTGGTGAAGCGTCCACCTCGGATGCGGTACATGTCGCGGCAGCAACGACTGCGGCGGCGGATCTGGTCTTGAGTTGGAACTTCAAGCACATCGTCAATTTCAACCGGATCATGGGTTTCAACGGCGTGAATGTCTCCCGCGGATACCGGCAGATGACCATTCTCAGCCCTTTGGAGGTCAGCGATGGCGACGAAGACGAAGCCCTTTGACTGCGTGGACATGAAGCGCAACATTCAGCAGGGCCTCTTACGGGAATTTCAGTCGCGCGGCGACGCCTTCGCTTCCTATGCCGAATTCCTGCAGGACTCCATTGCGAAGAACGAATGGAGCCGCAAGCAGCTGGAGCGGCTGCAGCCTCCTGAGGGCGGGTCCTGACAGGTTGGGCTTGTGGTTCGCCTCCTGTCCTGTTCCTGTCCGCGCATTGTTTGCGAGTGATCGTTGCCGGACCGGCTCCGGCCGGTGCTGTCTCCGGGCAAGAAAGCGATGCGCAAAGCCGACCGAACACCTGTCCGCCCGGCGGCTGCCGTGGTGGCGCACTCGACTGCAACGGGAGGGGGAACGAACATGGCGACCGAAACACACCTGGGGTGCAATCTCTTCAAGCTCGACCCGGACGACACCAGCGCCGGCCAGCAGGCCTACCAGCAGCAGTTCGCCGCGCTCTTCGATTTCGCCACCCTGCCGTTCTACTGGGGCGGCTACGAGCCGACGCCGGACGCGCCCGCCGAGGCCCGGCTGCGCGCGATGGCCGAGTGGTGCCGTGCGCACGGCATCACCGTCAAGGGGCACCCGCTCTGCTGGCACCAGGTGGCGCCGAAGTGGCAGGAGGGGCGCTCGCTGGACGAGATGTGGGAGCGGCAGCTCGGCCGCATTCGCCGCGAGGTGAGCGCCTTTCGCGGGCTTGTCGACATGTGGGACGTGGTGAACGAGGCGGTCATCATGCCGGCCCACGACTGGGAGCCCAACCACATGGCCCCGCTGGTCCAGCGCGACGGCGTGGCGCCGGTCCTCCAGGCCGCGTTCGCGGCCGCGCGGGAGGCCAACCCCGAGGCGACCCTGCTCCTCAACGATTACGACCATTCGGAAAAGTACGAGCAGCTCATCGAGGCGTGTCTCGACGCCGGCGTGGAGATCGACGTCATCGGCATCCAGTCGCACATGCATGTCCAGTACCTCGGCGACGACCGGATCCGCGAGGTCTGCGACCGCTTCGCGCGGTTCGGCAAGCCGCTCCACTGGACGGAAGCGACCCTCATCTCGGGCGAACCCCGCCCCGACATGAGCTGGTTCGAGCGCGACCCGGACTGGCCGAGCACGCCCGAGGGCGAGGCGCGCCAGGCGGAGGACGCGGCGTCCTTCTACCGGGTGCTCCTGGACCATCCCGCCGTGGAGGCAATCACCTGGTGGGACTTCGTCGACGGCTGCTGGCTCGGCGCGCCCGCGGGCCTGCTGCGCGAAGACATGACCCCCAAGCCCGCCTACGACCGGATCCGCACCCTCGCCGGCCGCACCTGAACGGGTCGGCCCGGATCCGTCTGCCTGAAACGGGAAGCCCGGTGTCCCCGAAACAGAAAATCAAGGCCCCTCCCCCCGTCGTCGCGGAGTACGTCGGGTTGCTTCGCGACAGTACGCAACTCCTTGAGCCGCAGGACGTGCCGCCGGATGCCTGCCGGGACCCCAAGGACCGAATGATCTTCGGCCTGATCGCATCCGGAAGAATCGAGGCCGTCATCACCGGCGACAAAGACCTCTTGGTTCTCGATCGCCATGAGAGCGCCCGGATGCTGTCGCCCCGCGCCTTCTGGGATTCGGTGAGGCGCAGGAAATAGTC
>CAZKKD010000313.1:0-5239 GCA_964553265.1 uncultured Planctomycetales bacterium
AGTAAGGAAGCCTGTGGAACACGTCATGCGACTGCGGAACGTCAGCAAGGTCTTCGGGCCCGACCCCAAACGGGCCATTCCCCTCCTGGAGAAGAAGGCCACGCGCGAGGAGATCCGCGACAAGACGGGGCTCAACCTCGGCATCGCGGACGTCGAGTTCGACGTCAAGAAGGGCGAGATCCTCGTCATCATGGGCCTCTCCGGCAGCGGCAAGTCGACCCTGGTCCGTTGCGTCAACCGCCTCATCGAGCCGACCACCGGGCAGGTCTTCATCGACGACGAAGACATCCTGAAGATGGACCAGAAGCAGCTGCGCCATCTCCGGCAGCACAAGGTCGGCATGGTCTTTCAGCGCTTCGCCCTCTTCCCGCACCGCACCGTCTGTCAGAACACCGAGTACGGCCTGGAGATCACCGGCGTCGACCGCGAGACGCGCCGGAAGAAGGCGTTCGAGGTGCTGGAGCTCGTCGGGCTGAAGGGGTGGGAAGACCGCTATCCGGGGCAGCTCTCCGGCGGGATGCAGCAGCGCGTGGGCCTGGCCCGGGCGCTGGCGGCGGACCCGGAGATCGTCCTGATGGACGAGGCGCTCAGCGCGCTCGACCCCCTCATCCGCAAGGACATGCAGAACGAGATCATCGACCTCCAGCGCAAGCTGGGCAAGACCATCCTCTTCATCAGCCACGACCTCGACGAAGCCATCAACATGGGCGACCGCATCATCCTGATGAAGGACGGGCGGATCGTGCAGTCGGGCACGGCCGAGGAGATCCTCACCAACCCGGCGTCGCACTACGTCGAGCGCTTTGTGGAAGACATCGACTTCAGCAAGGTGCTGACCGCCGGGACCGTGATGAAGAAGGTGCACGAGGTCGTCCACACCAACGACGGACCGAAGGCGGCCGTTCACAAGCTGCGCGAGGCGGGCCTCAGCACCCTCTTCGCCGTGGATGCGCACGGAAAGCTGCAGGGCATCGTCCGCATCGAGACCGCGAGCGCCCTCGCCAGGGGCGAGGAGACGGACACCGGCAAGCTCATCGACCCGGAGGTCCGCAGCGTCGACCTGGAGACCAGCTTGCAGGACATCGTGCCCCTCATGGCCGAGCACCGTGAGCCGGTGGCCGTCGTCGACGACCAGAACGTCCTCAAGGGCGTTATCGTCGTCGGCACCCTCCTCGCCAGCCTGACGGAAGGGAGCGCAACCTGATGAATGGCGAAAACGTGAATACCGAAGTCACCAAACTCCATCTCGGGAATTGGATCGAGAACCTGATTGATTGTCTGAAGGATAATTTCCGGACAATCACCAATGCCGCGTCGGAATGGATTGAGACGAGCGTGCTGGGGCTGAAGGAAGTTTTTCTCTCTCAGCCGTGGTCTTTTGTGGCCTTCCTCCTTGGCTTCGTCGTCTGGCAGGCAACCAAGCGCTGGTATGCGGGGCTTTGCTTCTTCGCCTTTGCCCTCCTCATCGGCTACGACCAGGTGCTCTACGCGATTCCGCTGGCGATTGGTTTGTGCCTGTGGGTGGCCATTCGGACTCGACTGGGGGAAGGAGTGCGCCCGCATATCTTCGGGCTGCTTGCGACGGTTGCTCTGTTCGTGCTTACGGGGATTCTGGCGCGGACGACGGGCGCGGAAATCGACATTCTGCCGCAGGCCTGGGAAGAGACGGACGCCGGCGCCCTGATCATGAAGTTGATGGTTGTTCTCACCATTGCCGCACTCATCGGGATTACGGTTGGCCGCTGGGTCATCGGGATTTCGGTTGGCGCCGCTCTTGGTGTTCTGTGGTTCGTCAACGCAACCTGGACGGGCGCATTCAGCAGCGCCTGGAATTGGGTCTTGAGCCAGGTCTTCGCCCTGATCGGGACCGCGGTGGACACGCTGATTCTGGTCTTTAACGCATTGTTCGCGGTGATCTTCTGGTTGTATGACTGTGTGTTCTGGCTCGTTGCGCAGACAGGGCTTTGTACGCGGGAAGCCGCCGTGTCCTGGGAGCCGTGGCCGGCAACGAACCTTTCCGGAGTGTCTGTCCTTGACAGTGTCGGATGGCATGCGGTTCCGGTTGTTCTGATTGTCGCCGCCGTTATCCTGTTGCTGAAGATGCGGAGGCGCAAAGCAGCCTTGGGATTGGGCGTGGCGTATTTCCTCGGAAGCCTGCTTCTTCTTCCCATGCCGGAAGAAAGAGCCTATGCTCCGGTCGACGAATACATGCTCTTCAATATGCCGATGCTGATGGCGATGCTGTTCTGCGTCGTGGTGTGGTGGATGAGCAGTCGACGACGGCTCGGGCTGTTTTCGTTTTTCGGTCTGGTCTTTATTCTCAACATGCGCTTGTGGGAGCCGGCGATGGATACGCTTTCGCTGGTGGTGGTAGCCACGCTCCTGGCCATTGCCCTGGGCATCCCGCTGGGGATCATCGCAGCGATCAGCAAGCCGGTCAAAACGGTCATCATGCCGATTCTCGACTTCATGCAGACGCTGCCGGCGTTTGTCTACCTCATCCCGGCAATCAGCTTTTTCGGGACGGGCCGGACGCCCGCCATCTTCGCCACGGTCATCTTCGCCATGCCGCCGGCGGTGCGTCTCACCATCCTCGGCATCGAGCAGACGCCCGAGGACCTGGTGGAAGCGGCCGACGCCTTCGGCAGTTCGAAGTGGCAGAAGCTGGTGAAGCTCCAACTCCCGCTGGCGGCCACCAGCATCCGCGCCGGCGTGAACCAGACGGTGCTCCTCTCGCTCTCCATGGTCGTCATCGCCGCCATGATCGGTGCGAAGGGTCTGGGGGGAGTGGTCTGGACGGGCATCAATCGGTACGAGATCGGAATGGCCTTTGAGCCCGGTATCGGCATTGTTGTGATGGCCATCATTCTTGACCGCATGCTGCAGAATGTGAGCACGAAGTCCGAAGAGGCTGCGCCCTGAGCCCTCCGGCAACGCAAAGGCGCGGCGGGTGGAGCATGCACCTGCCGCAGGAAGAAGCAACGGAAAATCGGAAACGAGTGTGCAGGTTGGATTCATTCGGTTGGTTGAGAGAGAAAGGGACATGGAATGCGTAGCACGGTGAAGATGCTGCTGGTTGCGGTGGCGCTTGTCGTGGCGATGACGGCGGTGAGCGGCTCGGCCCAGGCCGAGGACAAGGTCGTGAAGCTGGTGTACGTGGAGTGGTCCTGCGCCACGGCCAGCACCCACATCATGAAGGCGGTCATTGAGCAGGAGACCGACTACGAGGTGGAGGTGACTCCGGTCAACGCGGCGATCATGTGGAAGTCCATTGCCGATGGCGACCAGGATGCCATGACCACCGCCTGGCTGCCGGTGACGCACAAGGACTACATGGACAAGATGGGCGAGGACGTTGTGGACCTCGGGCCGAACCTGAAAGGCGCGGGCCTCTTCCTCGTCGTGCCGGAGTACGTGACCATCGACTCCGTGGCCGAGATCAACGAACACGCCGACAAGTTCGACGGCAAGATCATCGGCATCGACCCGGGCGCCGGTCTCATGCGGAAGACCGAGTTGGCGATCAAGGAATACAATATGGACAAGATGGAGCTGGTCGAAGGTTCCGGCGCCGTCATGACCGCCGCGCTCGGCAACGCGATTGAAAACAAAGAGTGGATCGTGGTGACCGGCTGGGCGCCGCACTGGAAGTACGGCCGCTGGGATCTCAAGAACCTGAAGGATCCGAAGGGCGTCTTCGGCGGGGCGGAGACCATCAACACCATCGTCCGCAAGGGCCTGAAGGAAGACATGCCGAAGGTCTACCACATCCTCGACAACTTCAAGTGGACCCCGGCCGACATCGCTACGGTGATGGGCATGAACCAGGAAGAGGGCGCCGATCCGGAAGAGACCGCCAAGAAGTGGGTCCAGGAGCACCCGGAGATGGTCAAGAAGTGGGTGAAGTAACACCCGCCCGCGTCAAACCCTGACGCCACTCCCGCGCCGGGCCGGCCATGCGCCGCGCCCGGCGCGTTTTCGTTTCGGGCGGAGCGAAGCGCGGCGTCGGCGCCGTCGGACCGGGGCGGGGCGTCTCTGCCCTTGCGCCGCGGCGGGGTCCGCACTATCCTCTTCTCCCGTCGTGGGTTGGGGCCGGCGGCGCCGGAGGGGGCGGCAACGGCTTCGCCACTGGTTTCAACCGTAGCGTTATCGTCGAGCCGGCGGCGTGGCGCTATACTCTCTGCCGGACCGGGAGGCTCGTGGACCCATGGATCTGCGTCAGCTCGGCCAGCGCGTCAAGTCGATGCGCGAGAAGAACGGCCTGCGCCAGGCGGACATCGCCAGCGTGCTGCAGGTCAGCGCCCAGGCGGTGAGCAAGTGGGAGCGCGGCGAGAACGCGCCGGACATCGCGCTTCTCGTGCAGCTCTCGCGGATCCTCGGCGTCAGCGTCGAGTGGATCCTGGAGGGCTCGCACCCGGAGACCGACACCTTCGAGGCGACGGTCTTCCTGGCGGACCTGAAGAACTACGCCGCCAAGGCCACCGGCATGGAGCCGCGCGCCCTGGCGGAGTGGATCAACGGCGTGCACTACCTCGTTACCGAGTCCGTCCGGCGCTACGACGGGGTGCCGGTGAAGTACATGGGCGACGCGACGCTGGCGTTCTTCGCCGGCCGCCGACAGGCCGACCGGGCCGTCCGCGCCGCGCGCAACGCCCGCTCGACGCTGGGGCTGAAGGACCTGGCCATCACGATCCACCGCGGCCAGATCTACCTCGGCTCCATCGGCCACCCCGACTACGCCCGGCCGGACATCCTGGGCGAGACGGTGAACACGACCTGGCTCGTCTCGACGCAGGTCGCCGGCTGCTGCCGGACCGGCGTCGGCCTCACCGCCGCGACCGCCGAAGCGCTGGGCGAGGAAGAAACCGGACGCATCCGCCAGGCCGGCGAGGTCGACGTCCGCGGCCTGGGCGCGCCGGTGACCGTCTACGAGGTCGCCATCGACACGTGAGCGGCCGCACGGCAAGAAGAGCAGGACCGCCCGACGGATTCGCCGCCGGGCGCGCACAGAGAACACTGGGAACCTTTGGGACAAGGGAGCACAGACGCATGGCTGCAACCGTACAGAGCGCCGACTACCACGTGGCCGACATCGGCCTCGCCGACTGGGGTCGGAAAGAGATCGAGATTGCCGAGAAGGAAATGCCCGGCCTCATGGCCACGCGGGCCAAGTACGGCCCCGAGAAGCCGCTCGACGGCGTTCGGATCATGGGCAGCCTGCACATGACCCACCATACCC
>CAZKKD010000314.1:0-5237 GCA_964553265.1 uncultured Planctomycetales bacterium
ATTGCTGTCGCCGGTGTCGGCGATGATGTCCTGCACCGCGATGTCGCCGCCCGCCGCCTTGACGCCGCAATGCTTTTCGTCGGGCACGAGATGGCATTTCGCCTCTTCCGAATAAGGGCCGACCGTGATCGTCACGAAGCCCGTGCGCTCCGAGGCGTTCGACCCGCGGGCGATGTTGTGCAGCCAGTAGGTGAATTGCGCGGGGTCGCTCTCACCGCCCAGGAGTTCCGCCCTGGCCACGAGGTTGGGCCGCGCGGCGATGAAATGTTCCAGCGCGGTCTTGCGCATCACCCCGCTCGACGAGCAGGGGCAGCGGGTGGAGATCGTGGTCTCCTACCACGAGCCCAACACCGTCATGCCGGGGTCGGACATCAAGTCGAGCCGCATCGATGTGGGCTGCTTCGTCGACAATGGGGCCCACCCGTCGGCGCCGGGCTTCTTCAGCGTCTACTTCCTCGGCGACGAGACCCGGGTCTACGACGATGCGGGCCGGATCCAGTCGGTCGAGTACGTGCTCCCGGGCAAGAAGGGGCAGTATGCCGACCCGATGGTCCACACCGGCAAGCAGTGGCGGGACGAGTACCTCTACACCGACGACGGTGCTCTCATCGGCTGGACCCGCCACCGCAACGGCGAGGAGCCGGCGCGGTACACGCTCCACGGGGCGCGGGTGCTGGAGCTCGACGCGCAGGGCCGGCCGCTCCGTGCGCAGAGCGCGCTGTACGTCCCCGATCAGGCGAACAAGGATCAGGCGCCCGTGCTGATCGAAAAGCCGGGTCCGATGATTCTCGTCTATGCCTACGACGGCCCGGAAGACCAACGCGGCCGCATCGCCGAGCGCCTGCCGACAACGCAGGAGCAGTAAGGGCGCGCCCTGAGCCCAATACGGTTCAGTTAAGACGACCGGTGCGCCGTGGCATGGGCTTCCAGCCCATGATTTCACGGCCAAGATGGCCGTGCCACCGCTTAACTGAACCGTATTGGTCCAAAGCCTCCACCGCTGAGCCCCGGCCCGCGTTCTGACGGAGACAGGGCGTTGCGTTCCCGCGCGCGACAGACCGGGACGGGGCGATCCGGCCTCCCGGTATCGCAGGCCGTCCGTGACGACGGGAACCCGCGCCGCCGGACGTGTGCGGAGTCGGAAAAACCACGGGCCAGAGCCGAAAGTGGGAATTCTGCGTAAATCATAAAAAGTTTGGACAAGCGTCCGGTTCTCGTTGTATGTTACCTCCATTAAGGTTAGCGCTCTTCGGTAGGTTCCATCACAACATGTTGGACTGTGCAACCAGGGGGGACGGGGCGTGATTGCAGGCAATCGGGTCAGTGGGCGGCGAAAAGCGGTAGCGGATTCGGGGGCAGCGTCGGGTGTGGACGCCGATCCGGCGCCGGCGCCGGCGGGATTGCGCGCAGACGCATTTGTCGCGCGGCAGCCCATTCTCGACCGGCGGCTGCACACGGTGGCGTACGAGCTGCTCTTCCGCAGCGGGCTGGAAAACATCTTCACGGCCGAGGACGGCGACCGCGCCTCGATGTCGGTGATGCACGCCAGCTTCCTCGGCGGCGAGATGCGCAACATCACCGGCGGCAAGCAGGCCTTCGTCAACTTCACCCGCCCGCTCCTTCTTGACGGCTACCCGGAGCTGCTGCCGCGCGAACACGTGGTGATCGAGCTCCTCGAAACCATCGAACCGGACGATGACGTGGTCGCCACCTGCCGGGCGCTGCGCAAGGCGGGGTACCGGCTGGCGCTGGACGACTTTGTCTACCGCGCGGAGTACGACGGTCTGCTCGAGATCGTCAACATCGTCAAGGTCGATTTCCGCGAATCTCCGGCAGAGGACCGCGCGGCGATGGCCGACCGCCTGCTGCCGATGGGCATCGAGCTCCTGGCGGAGAAGGTGGAGTCCGCGCAGGAGCTGGAGGAAGCGCGCGCGCTGGGGTTCAGCTACTTCCAGGGCTACTTCTTCAGCAAGCCGGACGTCATTGCCGCGCGCAGGTCGGGGCAGGGGCGGACCAGCCGGCTGGAGCTCCTGAAGGAGGTCAACCACACGGAACTGGACCTCGACGCCGCGGAGGAGATCTTCCGGCGCGACCCCCTGCTGGCGATGAAGCTCTTGAAGTACATCAACTCCGCCCAACTCGGCGTCCGCAACGAGGTCCGCTCCATCCGCCACGCGCTTTCGCTGCTGGGCCAGCGCAACCTGCGCAAGTGGATCCTCGTGCTCACCCTCAGCGGCATGGGCGAGGACAAGCCGGGCGAGCTCCTGCGGCAGGCCATCGTCCGCGCCAATTTCTGCGAAGCGCTGGCCGGGCCGATGGGGCGGCCCGACGACGGACCGAGCCTGTTTCTCCTGGGCCTCTTCAGCCTGCTGGAGGCGCTGGCGGATCGCCCGCTGGCGGAGATCCTGGAGGGGATGTCGCTTTCCAACGAGGTCGGCGGTGCGTTGCTGGGGAGCGAGTCGCCGCTGGCGGAAGCGCTGGCCGTCGTGGAGGCGTCCGAGACCGGAACGTGGGACGCGATGGCCCATTGCGCCGAGTCGGCCCGCGTCGCCGAGGGGACGTTGCGGCCGCTCTACCGCGCGGCGCTCCAGCGCGGGGACGAGATGCTCGCCATCCAGTCCTGAACGGGCTGCAGGCCGCCCGAATGCGCGACCGTTGTGCGGCCGGCCGGATGCGCGACCGGTTGCCTGCCGGGCATCTGCTTCCCCTCTCCGTTGCGGAGAGGGGTGTTTTGTTGCGGAAAGGCGGACGCCGCCATGCGCTTCGGGGTGCACTGCAGCATTGCCGGCGGGGTCGAGAACGCGCCCGGGCGCGCCGCCGGATTCGGCTGCGACTGCTTTCAGTTCTTCGTGGCCAACCCGCGGGCCTGGCGCCTGCCGGCCATTCCGCCCGCGTCGGTGGAGGCGTTTCGCGTGGCCCGCGCGGCCGCCGGCCTGGGCCCGGCCATCGTCCACATGACCTATCTTCCCAATCTCGCAAGCCCGGACCGGGCGCTCTGCCGCAAGTCGGTCCGCCATTGCCGGGCGCAGGTCGCGGCCGCGGCGGCGCTGGGGGCGGAGTTCTTTGTCCTCCATCCGGGCAGCCGCCGGGGCGGGGACGCGGCGGCGGCGATTGCCCGGGTCGGCGCGGGGCTGCGGGAGGCGCTCGACGCGGCGCCGGACGGCCCGGTGCTCCTCCTCGAGAACACGGCGGGCGGGGGCGGGACGCTGGGGCGGAGCCCGGACGGGCTGGCCGCCCTCGCCGACGCGGTGGATGCGCCGGGGCGGGTGGGGCTCTGCCTCGACACCTGCCACGCCTGGGCCGCCGGGGCGAACGTGGGCCGCCGGGGCGCGCTGGCGCGGCTCCTGCGCGCGCACGAGGACGCGGCCGGCGCCGGGACGGTGCGGCTCATCCACGCCAACGACAGCCGCGATCCCCTCGGCGGCGGACGCGACCGGCATTGGCACGTCGGGCTCGGGACGATCGGGGAGACCGGCTTCCGCAACCTGCTCCGCTGCCGGGCGGCGCGGGGGCTGCCATGGATCCTGGAGACGCCGGTGGACGCCACGCGCGGGGACGCCGACAACCTGGCGGCCGTCCGTGCGCTTGCGTCGAAGAAGGGGTGACGGCGCGGTTGCCTGCCGGCGGTCGGCGGATCGTCCGTGCGCGACGCTTCAGTCGTCGGACGGGGGAGCGGCGGCTGCATCGGGGGCCTGGATCGCGACCGAGCGGAAGATGCGGTCGGCCGTCGTCCGCGCGTCCCCGGCCGTGGGAGCGGCGACGAGGAGCACCAGCGCGAACGGCCGCACCGGCAGGAGCCGCACCCGCCCGGCGACGTGCCAGCCGTCGGACGGCCGCCGGCCGGTGAGGTGGTAGGCCTCCTCCTGTGCGACGAGGCGCGCGTCGAGGTCCTGCAGGTTCTCCGAGGGAAAGAGGGTGCGGTAGAGCCTGGCCACCGCGGGCGCGCCCTTGGCGGCGGCGCTGCGGATCGGACTGCCGTCGGGGGCGGGGACGAGCGCGACCACCGCCATCCGCCACGCGTTGCCGGCGGTGATGTAGTGCATCCCGCCCGGGTCCATGGCCCGCGCCTCCACCACCTGCCCGGGCAGCTCCACCAGCATCCAGTCAAGGCGCACGGTGCGGAACGCGGGCTCCGATTCGTTCGGGGTCCGGCTGAGCCAGACCGCGAGAAACGGCAGGCACGCAACGAAGGCGGGGAAGAGGTAGAGGGGTTCGATGCGGAGCGTCTTCATGCGGGTCCCCGGGCGGCGGCTGCTGCCGGCGGGGCGGTCCGCCGGCGGCACCAGTATGCCCGGTTCAGCGGGGATGCGTCAAGGTGCGGGCGGCCGGTCCCGGGTCATTCATTTCTTGTCATTTCGTTCTGAACCGGGCGGCGCTGGTTCGGCAGACGTCCCCTCTCCCGCTGGGAGAGGGTCAGGGTGAGGGAATCTTTTGCAGTGAGGCGCCCTCACCCCGGCCCTCTCCCAGCGGGAGAGGGAGAACGGAGTGAGCCTGTCGCCGGTCAGGAGCCGGGCAGGGCCGCCACGGCCTCGTCGTCGGTCGCGCCATCGGCCTGCGGTTCGCCCGCGGGTTCGGCGTCGTTGGTTGAGGCGGCCGGGGGGGTCAGTTCGAACGATTCCAGCGGGCCGCGCCCGACGCTGTTGAAGATGCGGGCGCGGGCGGTGTAGACGTCGCCGCAGGCGGTGAAGCGGCGGATCTCGGCGAAGAGGGCCTCGGCCTCGGCGCGGAAGAGCGCGTCCTCGGTCGCGTCGCCCTCTTCCACCTGGCGGCGGAGGGACGCGACGAGCCGGGCCTGCATCCCGGCGTAGCGCGTTTCCTGGCGCAGGCGTTCGGAGGCCTCGTCGTGCGCGATGAGGGCGAGGCGGAGCTGCGAGAGGATGCCCATCGCCGTGAGGAGCCGGCGTTCGCGCGCGAGCTCCAGGCGCTCGCGTGCCGCCTTCTGCTCGTGCCAGCGGGCGGGCAGGCGCAGGACCTGCAGCGACGCGTCGATGGCGAGGGTGTACCAGTGGTCCTGGCGGAGAAAGTCGTTGCTGCTGGAGGAGCGCTGGCCCACGAATTCGACGTTCGGCAGGAGGCGCAGCATCGCCTTGCGGACCTCGGCGACGGCGATGCGTTCCTCGGCGTCGTCGGCGTAGAGCTCGGGCCGGTGGAGGAGGGCTTCCTCTTCGAGCGCTTCGACGGACGGGAGCTCCAGCGCCGCGGGCGTCTCGGCCAGCGGGGCGGCCACCCGGACCGGC
>CAZKKD010000315.1:0-5233 GCA_964553265.1 uncultured Planctomycetales bacterium
GGCAGGTCGCCCTTCTCGGCGAAGATGGCCTTGCCCCAGACGTCGGTGTTCTGGAACTGGAAGCCGGGCTTGCGCTCCAGGTCCTTGGCCGAGCTCACGTTTTTCAGGCCGTCCCCGCGGCCCCACTGGTACTGCAGCGACGCGGCGGTGACGTCGCCGGCCTGCGGGTGAAACTCGGTGCTCAGCACGCTCCACGGGATGCGGTACTCGTAGGTGTAGCCCTGGCCGTTCTCCCACTCCACGTACGCGGCGTCGAAAAGGTCGTGCGGCACGATGCCGGCGGTCCAGTCCGCCTTCGGCAGGATGTAGGCCATGCTGTAGCGGAGCTGGAGGTTCGGCTGCTTCTCCTTGGTGTAGTACCACAACAGCAGGTGCGACAGGCGGTAGTGCTTCTCCGGGGTGCCGAACTTCGAGTCCGTGCCCGGGAACTGCGGCTTGAGGTAGATGCGGAACTGGAAGCAGTCGGCGTCCCAGGCGCGGTCCGGGTTCGCCTTCGGGTCGTGCATGTTCATCATCGGGCTGTCGTCGCGGACCTCGCCGGCGATGTAGAACGCCTCCTCGTCGTACATCGCGTAGGTGCGGCCCCACTCGGTGTCGCGGACCGCTTCCTTCGCGTAGCTGAGGATGCCGCCGGAGCGGTCCCAGTCGTCCAGCTTCCCGTCGATGGTCACCTCGCCCGGCCGCGGCGTCACGAAGAGCCGCGCATTGCGGCCCCGGGGGCCGCCGTTCTCGCCCGCGGCGGCGAGGCCGCCCGCGAGAAGCATCGTCAGGGCCAGGAGACCGAGCCGGCCCGCCAGGGTCCGCATCCAGTCGCCACGCCGTTCACCGCGTTCGCCAGTGCCCGCCATTCGCGCATCTCCTTACGTTGTCAGGGTCCATGATCATGCTCAGGTCGGTAGGTGCTGCGCCATCCGGGCGGCCGCATCGTCCGCCAAACAGCGCCGTGGGCCTGCGGTTTCGTCCGGTTGGGGCGCCGGAATGTGCTCCGGCAACCGCGAAGATATATTCAATATACTGAAAGTCAAGGAGAATATACTTTAAGGCCCGGGGCCAATGGGCCATCGCCGGCTCAGCCGGCCCTTTGCGCGGGCCGGGATCCGTATCGTGGATGGTTTCCGGAGGCATCCAGACGGTGCGGACCGGGGTGGGGCGGGTCAGAACTGCTTGCGCTGGCGGTGGGGGAGGATGCCGAGGTTCTGGCGGTACTTGGCGACGGTGCGGCGGACAATCTTGATGCCCTCGGCCTTGAGGAGGTTGACGATCTGCGCGTCCTTGAGGGGGTTTTGGGGGTCTTCCTCCTCGACGAGCTCGCGGATGCGGTCCATGATCTGGACGTTGCTGGTCTTCTCGCCGCCGGTTTCGCCGCCCACCTCGCGGGTGAACATGTCCCGGAGCGCCACCAGCCCCACCGGGGTGTCGGCGTACTTGTCCTTTACCGCGCGGCTGACGGTGGAGATGTCGATGCCGACCTCGTCGGCCACCGTCTGCATCATCAGCGGCCCCGGCCGGCTGACCTGCCCCAGGAGGAACTCCGCCTGGTGGCGGACGATGGCCTTGCTCACGTTCATGAGGGTGCGCTTGCGCTGCTCGACCGCGGCGAGGATCCACTCCGCGCTCATGAGGCGTTCTTTCAGGTACTTCTTCGCGTCGGTCTGCCCCTTCTCCGCCTTCATCGCCTGCCGGCAGCTTTCGGAGACGCGCAGGGACGGCACGCCACCGGTGTTCATCCAAATATGGAACGCGCTCCCCAAACACCTGACTATGAAATCTGGATCAATGGCAGGCTCTTTTTGTTCTGAGTCCGAAGAAGAACGGTTTGGTATGTTATATAGCTCTTCATTGCGTATCTCGTCAAAGTTCCTTTCTTGAATCCAATGTCCCCTTTCCGCTTCCGTTGGGTCGAAGAACTCATCCCAGTCAATGTCGGATAGACTATGTGTTGCCGAATATGTCAAAAAGACATCCCAGTCGCAATAGGGGAGATACTCACAGTTCTCGCGCAGCGGGCAATTTGGAGCATTTTTGACGAATAGTTGCTGAGTCAATTCATCGTCGTCTAAAAGGCAATGCTGTTGGGTTGGTGCTGGATAGGAATATCTGAATTCCGCAAGGTCGTCTGGTTCAAGGCAAGGATTTTCCCGGACTTCTTGGTCGAGCCGAAGCGATAGAGACGATTGTGGCAACTGCAGGATTTCCTGAAACAGGATCATCTGCGGCACGCCTAGTGTTGTCAGGCGCATTTGAAATTGCTTATTCCGATCGGCTAAGGGCGACATATTGGGCGCTTCGTCTGACCTGCTCAAACGGATTCAATATTCTTTTCTCATCCTATAGGGCGGGATTTTTAGGTTTTCGCGGTATTTGGCGACGGTGCGGCGCACAATGTTGATGCCCTCGGCCTTGAGGAGGTTGACGATCTGCGCGTCCTTGAGCGGGCTCTTCGGGTCTTCCTCTTCGACGAGCTCGCGGATGCGGTCCATGATCTGGACGTTGCTGGTCTTCTCGCCGCCGGTTTCGCCGCCCACCTCGCGGGTGAACATGTCCCGGAGCGCCACCAGCCCCACCGGGGTGTCGGCGTACTTGTCCTTTACCGCGCGGCTGACGGTGGAGATGTCGATGCCGACCTCGTCGGCCACCGTCTGCATCATCAGCGGCCCCGGCCGGCTGACCTGCCCCAGGAGGAACTCCGCCTGGTGGCGGACGATGGCCTTGCTCACGTTCATGAGGGTGCGCTTGCGCTGCTCGACCGCGGCGAGGATCCACTCCGCGCTCATGAGGCGTTCTTTCAGGTACTTCTTCGCGTCGGTCTGCCCCTTCTCCGCCTTCATCGCCTGCCGGCAGCTTTCGGAGACGCGCAGCGACGGCACGCCGCCGGTGTTGAGCTGCACCCGGAACTCGCCGTCCTCGTGGGTGATGATGACGTCCGGGCTGACGCGCAGGCTCTCCTCGGGGCCGTAGTCGAGGCCCGGCCGGGGGTTGAGCCCGCGGAGAAAGTCCAGCACCGCCTTGACGTCGTCCAGGTCGCAGTCCATCGCCTTCGCCACCTTCGGCAGGCGGTTGGCGGCGAGGTCGTCGAGGTGCTCCTCGATCATGCGGTACTCGAAGTCGTGGTACCCCTTCGGGTAGCCGGGCATGGCGCGGATCTGCAGGAGAAAGCACTCCTTCAGGTCGCGCGCGCCCACGCCGGCGGGCTCGAGTCCCTGCACGATGTCGAGCGCGTCCTGCAGCTCCTCCAGCGAGGGCGGGGCGATCTCCGCCTCTTCCTCCTCCTCGGTCGGGGCGGCGAGGTCTTCCAGCGGGATGCGCAGGTACCCGTCGTCCTCCAGCGAGTAGATGACCTGTTCGGCCAGTTCGCGCTGGCGGGGGGTGAGCTCCAGGAAGACGAGCTGCTCGGCCAGGTGTTCCTGGAACGACTCCACCCGGTCCGGGCTGTTGTAGAGGGCTTCCAGCTTGTCGTCGCCCTCCTCGCCGCCGGAGCGGCTGCGGGGGGCGCGTTCGTCGTAGGCCTCGTCCCAGGAGTAGTCGTTCTCGTCGACGGTGACGAAGGAGTCCTCGGAGTGCGACTCGAAGTCGGCGTTGTCTTCGGTGTCGTTGGCGGTGTCGCTGGCGTCGCTTTCGTGCTCCATCTCTTCCCGGCCGCTCGTTTCGGCGTCGTCCTCGTCTTCGAGCTCCAGGATCTCCAGCGCCGGATTCTCCAGGAGCTCCTGGCTGATCCGCTGTTCGAGGGCCATGATCGGCAGCTGCAGCATCTCCTGGGACTGGATCATCTGCGGCACGTTCATCATCGTCTGCCGCATTTGCTGCTGCTGATACAGTCCCACGCCCATCGCCATGCGTGCCCGCTCCCCGTGCGTTCCGGTCTTCAGGTTCGATGCTGGCGGCGTCCCGGGCCGGACCCACCCACGGGTCCATGCCGCCATCTCCCGATCTACCGGCGGGCACGGAAAATGTCAAAGGAAATCGCGGGGTCTGGCATGTGAATTGATATGCGGGCCGGCAACAAAGCGGGCCGCGTCCCGGAAGACGCGGCCCGCAGATGCAACTGTCTACTTTCGATAGGGCTTACTTCTTCTTGGGCGCCACGTACCCGACATCCTCGACCACGATCACGTAGCTGCCGTTCGCGCCGGGGACCGCGCCCTTGACCAGCATCAGGTTCTTCTCCGGCAGCAGCTTCACCACCTTGAGGCCCTTGGTGCTGATCTGCTTGTTGCCGAGCTGGCCGGCCATCTTCTTACCCTTGAAGACGCGGCCCGGGTCCTGGCACTGGCCGATCGAGCCGGGGTGGCGGTGGTGGGTCTTCACGCCGTGGGTGGCGCGGAAGCCGCCGAAGTGGTGCCGTTTGATGACGCCGGCAAAGCCCTTGCCCTTGCTGGTGCCGGTCACCTTCACCTTCGCGACCCCGTCGAACACCGCGCCGAGCGCGATCTCCGCGCCGCACTCCGCCTCGGGGGCGTCCTCGGTGCGGATCTCCTTGACGAAGCGGCACGGGCCGCCCGCCTTGCGCGCGTGGCCGGCCTCGGCGCGGGTGGTGTGTTTCTCCTTGCGATCGTAGACCCCGAGCTGCAGGGCCGTGTAGCCGTCGGTCTCCTCGGTCTTGACCTGGAGAACGCGGTTGGCCGGAAGTTCGAGGACGGTGACCCCGACGCGATTGCCCGCCTCGTCGAAGAACTGGGTCATGCCGATCTTTTTGCCGAGCATTCCCTTGGGCATGTCGAGTTCCTCCTCAGTTCTGGCCGCTGATGAGCTTGACGTTGAGGTCCACGCCGCGCGGGGGCACCACCTTGCCGATCACCTCGATGGTGCTCGCGGTGGTTTCGGTGATGTAGATCACCCGCTTGTGCGTGCGGATCTCGTACTGATCCCGGCTCTTTTTGTCCGTGTGGGGACTGCGCAGAACCGTATAGCGCTCGATGCGCGTGGGCAGGGGGATGGGCCCCGACACACGCGCGCCCGTGCTCTTGGCCGCCTCGACGATCTCCAGGGACCACTTGTCCAGGAGTTCGTGGTCGTAGGCCTTGACCCGGATGCGAATCTTCTCCGCCATGCGCCATCTCCTTCATGTGTTTCCCCTCCCCGGCGTCGCGGCCGGAGAACGGGAGACTGGCGTCCGAAACGAAAGCGGGGCCGGCACGCGCCGGCCCCGAAAACCCTGTCTGGTTACTCGATCACCTGGACGACGACGCCGGAGCCGACGGTGCGGCCGCCCTCGCGAATCGCGAAACGCACGTTC
>CAZKKD010000316.1:0-5222 GCA_964553265.1 uncultured Planctomycetales bacterium
GGAGGCGGGGGACGACCGCCGGCCGCCCCTGCAGGCGCTCGCGAAGGTCACGGACGCGGCCACGCGGGCCCGCGACTTCGGCGGGAAGGTCGCCGTTCCCGGGGGGGTCGACGCGCAGAATCTGCGCGTCCCCGGGCCCCCGGACGAGATCCGCGGCGAGGTCCGCCGGATCACGGGCCTTCTCGGGCCGCACCTCATCGTGAGCCCGAGCCGCGAGGCGCTCCTCCCGAACGTCCCGGCCGAGAACGTCCTCGCCATGGCCGAGGCCGTCCGCGAGGCCTGAGCCACTGCGCGTCGGTCCGGACACCGCGGCCGGTTGCCGGGGCCGGCGTCCGGACCGACCGTTGCCGATGGCCCGCTGCGTCAACTGCGGCCGGGTGCGTAGCTCCTTCGCTGCCAGAGGGATGGCCGCATCGTGCCGCTGCCGCGGGGGCCACGCCTCCGGGAATGCGCTTGCCCGTCCCGGCCTTCGGGTGTAGGGTACGGGACGGTCACCTTGCATCGCCTCGACGGATGGGTCCGTTGCGCCGGAGTCGTTTTGCCATGCCCGAGAAGCCGGTTTCCTTCTTCGGGCGCCTCGCGCTCAAGAAGAACTACGTCACCCCCGAGCAGCTGCACGAATGCGTCAGCATCCAGCTCGCCGCGGAGGAGCAGGGCGCTGCGCCGCCGCGCCTCGGCGAGGTCCTGGTCCGCAAGGGCTACATGACCGAGGAGCAGGTCCGCGAGGTCCTTGCCCTCCAGAAGAAGGCCCCCTCCACCGCCACCGCCGCCGCGCCGGAGAAGATGGTCGCCACCTTCGAGCCCGGCGCGGTCGTCTTCCGCGAAGGCGACGAGGACCACCGCGACCTCTACATCCTCCTCGAGGGTGTCGTCCGCGAGGCGAAGAACGGCATTCTCCTCCACGAGTTCGCCACCCAGGGCGCGTTCCTCGGCCCCATCGCCACGCTCCTGAAGGTTCCCCGCGCCACGACCGTCGTCGCGAAGAGCGCCGTCAAGGTCTTCCGCGTGCCGGAGGAGAACGTCGAGATCTTCTTCCGCAACCGTCCCGCCATGGCCATTCGTCTCGGCGAGGTGCTGGCCGAGCGGCTGCACAACATCATGCGCCAGCACGTCGAGTCCGCCGCGGACGCCGCGCGCGGCCTGCCGGCCGGGTCGACGCCCGACGCCGCATCGGGCGAGGCCGCCGTGGCCGGACTCGGCGGCATGGCGCAGCTCGCGGAGGACGGGAAGGGGCGGCTTGTCCTCCGCGACATCCAGGTCCCGGACGCCGCCTACGTCAACGGTTACGCCGCGACCGACGAGACGGTCCTCCGCGACCAGGACAACGTCCAGATCGGGCAGTACATGCTGCAGGTCTTCTACGACCATCCCGGTCTCATTCGGCCCGAGCCGGAAGCGTCCCCCGGCGGGGAAGCGCCGGAGGAACCCGTGCCCGCCGCCGCGGCTTCCACCGCCGGTGCGGGGGACGAGGCCGTGCCGCCCCCGCCGCTCGCGGAGGCCGCCCCGCCGCCGAGCGCGGACTCCGGAAGCGAGCCGCTGGCCGACGAAGCCCTTGCCGCGGCCGTGGATGCCGCGCGGAGCGAACCGTTCCCCGGGGCGGTCCGGCAGGCGGTCGGCCTGCAGATCGGCTTCCACCTCCAGGCCGAAGCGCTCGACGGCCGCCGCGTCGCCCTCCTCGACGGCCTGGCGGAAGATGCGCCCGAGCGCGAGGACGTGAAGCGCGAGGTCGAGCGCCAGCGCCGCGAGATTGAAAAGCCCCCGCCCGCCAGCTCGCTCGAGCAGTCCATCGGCAAGCTGGAGGCCCAGCTCGCGCCCCCCGCGCCGGCCGAGGCGGCGGACGGAGACGCGCCCGATGACGAGGACGCCGAGGCCCCGCAGAACGGCCCGCCGCCGCTGTCGGACGGGATGCGTGCGGCCTACGGCATTGCGCTGGAGCAGAAACGCCTCTTCCTGGAGCGCGAGCGGAACCTCCCGAAGGTGCTGCAGGCGTGCGCGGCCTCGGTCGCCGACGAGCCGCTCTTCCGCATCCTGGCGGGCCGGAAGATCGATCCGCAGGCCCTCTTCGGCTGGGCGGTCTACCGCGCCGGACTGGAGGAGCTCGCCGAGGCGCACGGCCGGAAGCTGTCGGAATCGAAAGCGAAGCGGGATGCGCTCCAGCCGAAGAAGAAGGGCCTGCTCGGCCTCGTCAAGCGCGAGGACGACGAAGCGCGCGAGGCTCAGCTTGCCGGCATCGAGGAGGAGGAGGCCCACTCCCGCAGCGTCCAGCGCGCCGCCCAGCGCGAGGGGCGCAACACCGAGCGCGAAGCGGTGAACGAGTTCTGGCGCGTCTACGAGGCCGCCGCGCTCGCGCTCCTTGCAGGCCTTGCACCGGCGGACGCGCCGTTCGTGCGTGCGTTCCTGCGGCGGGCGCTTCTCTGCATCTCGCCGCGTTTCGTCGGCCCGGCGCACGCGAAGGCCATTCTCATCGAGTGCAACGCTGGCTGCGTCGAACCGCAGTACACGCTCGACGCGACCCACGTCTTCTATGCCGACGAGGCCATCGAGCTCTCCGCGCGCGGCCAGATCCCCGCCAGCCCCAACGAGGACCTCGAACTCAACCACCGCAATTCCCCGATGTGGAAGGCCGACCGCGCGCTGCGGAAGATCGTCAACTGCCGCATCCAGGAGCAGCTCCTGCGCCAGACGCTCGAACGCCTGGAGCAGGACGCCGTCGACGAGCGGAAGAACCAGGCCGAGGCCGAGAAGCGCCTCAAGCTGCTCAACCCCAACGACCGCAAGCGCAAGGAGAAGCTGAGCGAGCTCCGGCACGAGGTGCAGCGGCACAAGGTCGAAGCCGGCCGCAAGGAGCGCCTGACCGAGCGGGTGCGCACCGCACTCCTGCCGCGGCTGGTGGAGGAGGGCGAGCTCGCCCGCAACAGCCTCAACCAGAGCGGCATGATGCTCAAGCCCGAAGACCTTGTCCGGCACGAGGTCGCCTGCATGCGCCGCTTCAGCCGCCTCGTCGCGAAATTGAAGGAGCCGTTCCTGCCCTTCAGCCTCCGCGACCAGTACAAGCCCGAGCAGGGGGGCGTCAACGACCGCGCAGCCGTGGTCGAGGCGCTCGCCGACGCCGAGCAGCGCGATCCGCTCCTTTTCCAGGAGCCGCTGGTCCCCGTCAACCGCAAGCAGCACCGCGTGCTGGTCCGCTACGCGCCGGTGGTGGCGCTCACGCCCTGTCCGGGCATCATGGGCTTCATGATGGTCCCCCGCGGGGGCATCGAGAACGGCCGGATCGTCCTGCCGGGGTGTTTCGGGCGCGGGGACGAGCGCCAGGCCGCCCTCTGGGAGGTGCTGAGCGACTTCCGTTACGACACCAGCAAGGCCTCCGCCGGCGTCGACATCATGAACAGCGAGACCCTCGTCGCCGCCTACGCCGAGGTGCGGTGGAACCTGCGCAAGAAGGACCGCGACGTCCGCCAGAAAGCCGCCATCTACACCGAGGAGAACGAGCGCACCAACTGGCGCCGCCACTACGCCCTCTACATGAAGAGCGCGCAGGACAGCGGCAAGCTGCTCTTCTTCAAGTGCCCCGACCTCTACGAAATGATTGTCCCCAAATACATCGAGCTTCCCGACGGCTGCGAGGTGTTGAAGCGCGGCTGAGCGCGGTGCGTCTGCGCGGGTGGCGTGCCGCCGGCTTCAGCGCGTCCGGACCCGCAGCCAGGTGACGTCGTCCCGGATGCGGAGCTGGAACCGCGTGCGTTGCGGGGCGGGCCGGCCGGTCAGGACGGTGACGCGCTCGCCGGTCAGAACGCGCGTGGCCGAAACGCTGCTGCGGCGCACCGCCCGGTCCACCTCCAGGACGACAGTTACCGGGTCCAGTTCCCGCGTGATGTCGGGCGTCAGGACGTAGAGGGCGATCGCGAACTCGTTCGCGCTGCGCTGGAACGGAAGGATCGCCAGCAGGTCGCTGGCGTGAAGGGCCTCTCCTCCGCCGGTCGCCGGGACGAGGACCGGGTTCGGCGTGACGGCATACTTCCACGTCAGCGCATCCGGGGCGGCGACCGGACGGCTTCCCCGGAGCGCGTCGGCAAAGCGATCAATCGCCGTCAGGACGGGGAGCTCGCGTTCGCCGGGCCGATCCGGATCGATGGAGGAGGGGAGCAGCGAGTGCTCCATCGCGCCGTCGTCCGGCCGCTTCGGTTCGTAGAGCGAGTGGAGCAGGACGTACGACGCGCCCTGGTTGAGCCAGAACGCCAGCATCCGCGGAATCGCCCGCTGCTTGATGCGCCATCCGTCCAGCCCGCGCGCTTCCGCGCGGGGCAGGTCCTTCGGGACGATGCCGAGCGCAGTGATCGCCAACGGCGGATCGCTGCGGTCCAGAAGCGTGAGCAGGTTGTCCCGGCGGCTGCGGTCGGCGATCCAGCCTTCGGGGCGGGCCCAGTCCATCGCCGGCGGTGCGCCTTCGCGAAAGTCGAGCGGCTCCCGCTCCGGCCAGACGTCGCGCGTGTTCTCCAGCCAGTCCTCCCCGAGGGTGCCGCTGCCCATGTGGTAGACCGACACCGCCCGGCCCGCGCATTCGGGCGGCACTTCCTCCGCCCGGATGCGCTCGAAATGGTGGTGGCTCTGGCTCCACCAGATGGCGGGCTCGACATACCCGTCCGCACGCAGCCGGCGGAGGAGCCGGCGGTCGAATTCGTATACGCGTCCGCCCGGACGGAGTGCATCCACCGTCGTGCCGGGGAAGGGGCGAGGCGTGGCCGGCGCGCCCCACCAGAGGTTCTGGCCCATCTCCAGGTCATAACTCCCCGGCGCCACGAAGCCCGCGGCCCGCGCTTCGTCCAGAACGACCAGGAGCGCCTCGTAGGTCTTGTCGAGGTACGCCTGGAACGCGGCCGAGCCGACCTCGCCCACCGGCATGAGCTCCGTATTCCAGGGCTGCTTCCACCACCGCTGCAGCTCGTCCGTCCCCGGCGCCCCGAACGGGGGGATGTGGACGAACGTGACGCACGGGCGGATGCCCGCCGCCTGGCAGGCGCGGAGATGGTGGCGCAGAACGCGGAGCTCCTCCGGCTTGGGCGCATCCCAGTCGGCGGTGATGTAGATGGCGTGGTGCGGGGCCAGGCGGAGTCGGAGCATGCCTGCCGCCGCCAGGCGCCGCATGACCGCGGTGTTCTGTTCCTGCGTCCAGTCGCTCGGCACGTGCTTGTAGTAGGCGCCGATGTCGCGGAGCGCACGGTACG
>CAZKKD010000317.1:0-5219 GCA_964553265.1 uncultured Planctomycetales bacterium
TCTGCGACCTGTTCGCGGCAGTCCCGGATCATGTTGCGGACCTGCTGTGCCTGCGGGGCGGTGGGGTACTGTCGCAGAAAGGCTTCCCCGCCGGCTTCGAGCTTCCGGTGCTGGCCGTAGTTGCCGGCAAGGAGCTTCTGGAATTCCTGGTTGATCTGGCGCTGTTCGAAGGAGCGGAATTCGGCGTCGAGTTCGGCCAGCTTCTTTTCGGCGCGCTCGGCGGCCCTGGCGCCTTTCCACGTTTCGGCGAAGTCCTCGTACATGTCGGGATGGAAGGCCGGGGATTTGCGTTCCAGCTCCTTCTGCAGCCGGCCCCAGGCCTTCTCGGCCTGTTCTTCGCGATCGGGGGAGGGTTGGCGTTCCCGGGGGGTCGGTTGCGGTTCGGGGCGGGGCGCGGGTTGCTGGGGTGCGGGCCGCTGGGCGGTCGAACCGCTTCCGGACGATGTGCCGTTGTCCGAGCCCATCTGCGTGACGGCGATGATGATGCCGACCAGGAGGAGCGCTCCGGCGCCGGCCGCGATGGCCCAGACGGGCGGACCGGAAGATTCCTTGCCGCCGGCGCGCTTGAGGGCGGTGCTGGTGGTGCGGGTGGCTGTCTTGCCCCCGGCGCGGCCCGCCGCGCGGTTGACGGCGGTCTTGCCGGTGCCGGTGCGGCCGTTGCGGGCAGCCTTCTCGCCCTTCGTCTTGCCGCCGCCCTTGCGTTCGCCCTTGGCGCGGCGGCGCTTGCTGCGGGAGGCGCCGCCGGGGACGCTTGTCGCGAGGGCGCCGCGGGGCAGTTCGCCCCTGGCGAGCGCTTCGAGGTCGACCAGGAGTTCGGCCAGGCCGGGGTAGCGCTTTTCCTTGTCCTTCGCCATCATGCGGGCGATGACGCGCACGGTATGCGGACTCACCTCGTCGACGAGGTCCTGGATCGGTTCCGGCTCGTCGGTGATGTGCTTGGTCATCACCACCGCGGCGGTGGGCCCATCGAAGGGCGGCTGGCCCGTCAGGAGGTGGTACCAGCTTGCGCCGAGGGAGTAGATGTCGGCGCGGGCGTCGATGTTCTGCTCGCCGCGCGCCTGCTCGGGGCTGATGTAGCGGGGGGTGCCGACGGCGCGGCCCTCCTGCGTGAGGCCGGTGTCCTCGGCGGCGGCCTTGGCGATGCCGAGGTCGCAGAGCTTGGTGACCCCGTTGGCGGCGCGGAGGAAGTTCTCGGGCTTGACGTCGCGGTGGATGATGCCGTGCGAGGCGGCGTGCTCGAGGGCGCGCGCGATGTCGGTGACGATGGCGAGGGCCTCGGTTTCGCCGAACCGTTCCCGTTCTTTCAACAGGTCGGCGACGGACGGGCCGTTGACGAGCTCCATGGCGATCCAGCAGTAGGGGCCGGCTTCGCCCGCGTCGATCCCCTGCACGATGTTCGGATGGTTGAGGCGGCCGGCCGCCTTGGCTTCGCGGAAGAAGCGTTCGCGGAATTCGGGGTTCTCGGCCAGTTCGATCGGCATCACCTTGATGGCGACCTCGCGGTCGAGGCTCTGCTGGACGGCTTTGTAGACCGATCCCATACCGCCGGCGCCCAGCTTTTTCTTCAGGGTGAAGCCGGGGATGGTCTGCTTGTTCTTGCTCATCCGTGGATCACTCCGGGACTGCGATGTCGTCGAGGATCAACCAGTGGGCGCCGTCGATGGTGCGGGCGGCGCCGGTGAGTTCCATGCCGTCGCCCATCTCCAGGGCTCGCAGGCGATGGCCGAGCGCTTCGGACTCGGCCGGGTAGACGATGCGGATGTCCGCGAGATCGGTCGCTTCGCTCTTGAGTCGCAGGTGCTGCGCGCCGCCGAGGACGGCCGGCGGGTTGCGCAGGAGTTCGGACCCCCGGAAGATATGGAGTACGCGAATGCGCTGGCCATCGTAGGCGGCGGGGTTCTTCCCGTAGGCGCGGTGGGAGATGCGCTTCGCCTCGCGCTGTTCGGGGACGGAGGGTTCGTTGGCCTCGGGGGCGGGCGCTTCGGCCTTGGCGGCGCGATGGACCACGATGGCGGGAACGTCGCGGTCGCGGCCCTGGACGTAGCTTCCCATGCGTCGCCCGCCCTTGGCGTAGTCGGAGGCCCGGACAACGACCCCCCAGATCTCGACCGGGCTCCCGGCGGGCAATCCGTTCAGCGTGGCCAGGGCGTCGGCATTGTCGGTGGGGATGAAGAGCCCGCCGTCGGAGCCCCGCACCCGGCCGAAGGTCCATGCCGCCGGGTCGAGCGCCATGGGGGTGAAGCGTTCCTCTTCGACGGGCTGCAGGCCGTCGAGCTCGACCGTCGTGTGGATCGGCTTGCCGAGCAGCTTGTCGAAGAGAAGGGTAATGTCCTTGGCCGGGGTTTCGGCATAGGCGTCCTGGCCGACCGGTTGTCTGGCGGCGTCGAGCTCGTAGTAGGGCCGGACTTCCTTGACCACCAGCACGTAGAGCGGGCGGCCACGGAGGTGCTCTTTCTCGACGCGCCCGGCGCCCCAGATCCGCTGGTTGGGCTTGACCGATCCGAAGGTCTTCTCCAGCGTCCCCTTGTGTACGGCGACGAAGGCGTGGCGGACCGGCGCGAAGACGATGGTGTCGTCGTACTTGCGGCGCAGATGCCCCAGCGCGCGTTCGCTGATCCGGTCGTCGACGCTGTCGAGCCGGAAGCTGGCGATGAGGGTCTGGCCTTCGAAGGCCGCGAGGT
This sequence comes from uncultured Planctomycetales bacterium, assembly GCA_964553265.1. GTDB lineage: Bacteria > Planctomycetota > SZUA-567 > SZUA-567 > JAFGNG01 > CAZKKD01. Next base: position 2,682 of record CAZKKD010000317.1, read on the forward strand.
CGTCCGCAATCTCTTCCAGCCGATGGCGATCCGCGCCGTGGGCGCAGACCGCCAGCAGAAGACAGCAACAGCCCGTCGCCAGTGCCGTGCGACCGAGTCGTGGCATGGTTCGCGCCTCCGATAAGCGATGCAGATCCGACGCAAGTATAAGGCGGCCTTTATGGAACCGCAAGGCCTTTTGGTCGTCCGTGCGCGGCGGGACCGCTTTTCGCTTGACCCGCTGTGCCGGGTCCATTCCAATCCGCGACCGGTTCATGCGCCCGGCAGCTTGCGACGGGCGCGGCACGCTGCCGCTCCATCGCTGATCATCCCGAGGAGACGATGTCATGGCCCCCGAACTGCAGTGGTTCCGCGAAGCCCGTTACGGACTCTTCATCCACTTCGGCCTCTACAGCATGCTGGGCCGGGGCGAGTGGGTGCTCAACAAGGAACGCATCCCGAAGGAGGAGTACAAGCGCCTGGCCGCGGACTTCCGGCCCGACAAGCTGGACTTCGACGCCCTCATCGGCCGGGCGCGGGAGCGCTGGGGCATGCGGTACGCCAACCTGACCACCAAGCACCACGAAGGCTTCTGCCTCTACGATTCGCAGTTGACCGATTTCACCGCGCCGAAGTCGGCCTGCGGACGGGACCTGGTGGCGGAGTTCGTGGAGGCCTGCCGCAAGCACGACATGCGCATCTCGCTTTACCACAGCCTCAACGACTGGACGACCTCGCCCAACGCGGTCGACGCCCTGGAGCGTCCCGACGAGTGCCACGACGCCTTCATCGCCTATGTGCACGGCCAGATCCGGGAGATCCTCTCCAACTACGGCCACATTGACGTGATGTGGTACGACGGCTGGTGGCCCTTCCGCGCCGAAGGCTGGAAGGCGCACGAACTGGATGCCATGGTCCGCGAGCTGCAGCCGCACATTCTCGTCAACGGCCGCTCGGGCCTGCCCGGCGACTTCGGCACCCCGGAGGGGCACATCAGCGCCGACCCCGAAGGCCGCCCGTGGGAAGCCTGCATGACCCTCAACGACAACTGGGGCTACCACCAGGGCGACACCGCCTGGAAAAGCGCGAAGACGGTGGCCGAGATGCTGCGCCAGTGCGCCGCGGGGCAGGGAAATCTGCTCTTGAACGTGGGCCCGCGCGGAGACGGGTCGGTGCCCGAGGAGAGCGTCCGCATCCTGGACGAAGCGGGCGACTGGCTGCGCGCCAACGAAGAGGCCATCCGCGACACCATCCCCTTCGTCAGCGGCATGTACGAGCGCCAGCCCCACGAGCGCGCCGACTGGACGCATTCCGGCAGGTTCAGCGCCCGGGACGACGCCTTCTACTGGCACATCCTGCACTGGCCCGGCGCGCCGCTGCGGCTGGCCGGACTGGAATGCACCGTGACCGAGGTGACCGAACTCGCGAGCGGGACGGCCTACCCCTTTCGCCAGGAGGGGGACCGGCTCTTCGTCGACGGGGTGCCGGAAACGTGCGATACGTCCGTGCCGGTCGTCTTCCGCTTCCGGACGAAGGAGACGCCGTCGATGTACCGCTGCGGCGGGTGGCGCACCCCCGAGGCGACGCACCCGCGCTACGATCCGCTGCCGAGCGACATTCAGTCCGGCGCGTAACGTCTGGCTTCTTGCGGGAGGAGCCGTTGTGGGCATGGAACCGTTCCCCACCGAGGGCGAGCTCGAACCGGCCGTCCTGCTGGTCGTGGCCTTGCTCATGGTGGCCGTGTCCCTGGTGATTCAGGCCGTGATCTGCGTCTTCACCGCGCGGCTGTACCGCCGGCTGCCGGAGCCGTTCCGCGAGCTCTCGCCGACGGCCGTGTGGTTGCTGATGATCCCGTGCTTCCCCCTCATCTGGAACTTCTTCGTCTTCCCCAAGCTCTCGGCGAGTTACCGGAAGTGCTTCGAGGCGGCCGGCATCGCGGAGGGGCGCAACTTCCACGAGCAACTGGCGATGGCATACCCGGTTTCGGTCCTGGTGGCCTGCGTGCCCTGCACCTGCGTTTCGGGACCGGCCGTGTTGGCCGCGCTGGTGCTTATCATTCTCTACCTGGTGCAGATGTCCGACCTCGCGGGTGTCCTGCCGGAAGGCTCGGGCGACGGCGTGCGCTTCGCGCCGGACGGCTTTGACGAACCGGGTCCGCCGGAGGGTTGAGCGCATGACCAGCCTCAACAGCGCACGCCCCGCGCGAGCCGAACCGCCTGCCGGGCCGCGGCTCTTTTCGCCGGCGCTCATGGTGCTGGCGGGGGTCGGGCTGGCGGTGAGCGTCCTGGTTGCGCCGGAGGGGCTGCCCGGATTCGACGTCTGCTGGTTCCGGCGCCTGACCGACCTGCCCTGTCCGGCCTGCGGGTTGACGCGCGCCTGCTGCGCCATCGGGCACGGCCGCTTTGCCGAAGCGTGGCGGCTGCATCCCTTCGGCTTCGTCTTCTATGCCATCGGGCTGGGACTGGCGGCCGGGCCGCTGATCCGGCGCCGGTGGCCGGGGCTGGAGGCGTGGCTGCTGGCGCGGCGACGCCCGTCGCGGCGAGGGAGCGGGGGCGGCCC
>CAZKKD010000318.1:0-5209 GCA_964553265.1 uncultured Planctomycetales bacterium
GGGGGGAGTCGCCGCGCAGCCCGCCGAAGGGGTCCTCGAGGCGGGTGGTGGCCCGGGGATCGAGCGCGGAGGTGGGCTCGCCCATGAGGGGGATCGCCGGCTTCACCGCCAGCGCGCGGGCGATGCAGGGCCGCTGCTGCGGCCCGCCGGAGAGGCCGAGCGCGTTCTGCTGGAGGCGATCCTTCACCTCGTCCCAGCTTGCGGCCTGGCGGAGACTGGTCTCGACGATCTCCGACAGGCGCGCATGGTTGCGCACGCCCAGGAGGCGCGGCCCGTAGGCGACGTTGTCGAAAATCGACTTCGGGAACGGGTTCGGCTTCTGGAAGACCATGCCGATCCGTTGCCGCAGGGCCACGACGTTGACCTGCGAATCGTAGATGTTCTGCTCGTCGAAGATCATCCGGCCGGTCACGTTGCAGCCGGGAACGAGATCGTTCATGCGGTTGACCGCGCGCAGGAAGGTGCTCTTGCCGCAGCCGCTGGGGCCGATGATGGCGGTCACGTGCCCCTTGGGGATGGTCATGTCGACCTTCTTCACGGCCTCGAAGTCGCCGTAGAAGATGGAGACCTGCTCGGCCTTGAGGTGCGGGGGGAGCGTCTCCAGTTCGCCGGCTTCGCGCATCTGCACCGAAGCGGTGGCCGTCATCGAACGGGACGCTTCCTCCGTGGTCGCGGGGGCCGTCTCGTGGGCTTGTTCCTGGTCGGCCACGCTGGTCTCCTTCCTGATTTCTTCCGCCGAAGTCATGGGGCTCGTCCTTCCGTAAGCGGGGCGGGTCATCCCCGCAGCTTTTTCGAAATGCGCGCGCGCAGGTAGATGGCGAACAGGTTGAGGGCCAGCACCACCGCCACAAGCGTCAACACCATCCCGTACTGCACGTGGCGGATCTGGTCCACCGCCTCGTGCTCGGTGCAGAGGTTGTACACGTTCCAGGGCAGCGCCGGCGTCGGGGCGCTGGCCACCTCGGTGATGGCGGGCACCCGGCCCAGGCTCACCGCCGCGGTGAAGATGATGGGCGCGGTCTCGCCCGCGGCGCGACCCATGCTGATGACGATGCCGGTGAGGATCCCCGGCAGCGCCGCCGGCAGAATCACCATGCAGATGGTGCGCCAGTGGCTGGCCCCGAGGCCCATCGAGGCCTCCTTGTAGGTATGCGGCACCGCGCGGATGGCCTCTTCGGCGGCGCGGATGATGGTCGGCAGCACCAGGAGCGCGAGCGTGAGCGACCCGGCCAGGACGCTCTTGTTGTCGCTGATGGGGGTCGCGATGATGAAGAAAGCGAGGCCGAAGAGACCGAAGACGATGCTCGGCACCCCGGCGAGCGTGCTGATGCAACTCCGGATGAGGCTCACCACCCAGCCGTCCTTGCTGTACTCGGCCAGGTAGATGGCCGCGATCACCCCGATCGGCACGGCGAAGAGCATCGCGCCGAGGGTGAGATAAATGGTCCCCAGCACTTCCGGGCCGATGCCGCCGAAGAAGTGCGCATCCCGGCTCTCGTCGAAGAGAAAGCCCCAGTAGAAGGTGAACTGCGGGCGCATCATCTTCTCAAGCTGCTCCTCGGTCAGCAGATCGAAGGCCGAAGCGAAGCCGCTGCCCTCGAAGTCGCCCCGTCGGGGCACAAATTTCTTGACCAGCATCGAACCGGACTCATCGGTTTCGGGCACCCACTTCTCGACGTACATCGCCTCGTGCCACTGCTCGAGCGCCTGATCCCACCGTGTGGCGCCGTAGATGCGCCGTTCGATGAGTTCGGACCTGCCTCCCGGCAGGGGGCCCAACAGATTGCGCAGCTCATCCTTGAAGGTCTCGAAGGCGTCGCGATACTTGCTGTCAAAGCGGACATCGGAGGCGTCCAGCTTCTCCTCGAAGGCGCGAATCCGGTCGAAGAGGGGCTGGCGCGCCTCTCGCGCGGCGGCGAGCTCGGCCTCGACCGCCGCGCTGTCGCCGTGGTCGAAGAGCTTGAGCTGGGATTCACGATGCTCCACCGTTCCGTAGAAGAAGAACGCCTCCAGTCCACGCACGAAGATGGGTCCGAGCAGCACCACCAGCGCCCCGGACATGAAGACGATGGAGAGCATGCACGCCGCCGTGAACGAGCGGTCGATCAGGTTGCGGGTCGGCAACTGCATGTCAGTCCTCCCCCCGGAGCTTGCGGCGGTTGCGCTTCACCACCCATTCGCTCACCACGTTGCAGACAAAGCAGAAGACCAGCAGGCAGAGCGCGAGCGCAAAGAGGACGGAATAGCGCATCGACCCCGTCGTGTGGTCCGCCTCGCCCATGTCGCCGGCGATGGTGGCGGTGAGGGTGCGCACCGGCGCCAGCACGTCGTACCACGGCTGCGGGATCTGCGCCGCGTTGCCGGAGGCCATCCAGACCACCATGGTCTCGCCGATGGCGCGCATCACCCCGAGGATGACGGCCGCGAGAATGCCGCTGCTCGCCGCGGGGAGCACCGCCTTGAGCAGCGTCTCCGCCCGCGTGGCCCCGAGGGCGTAGCTGCCCTGGCGGATCTCCAGACCGACCGCCTGCAGCGCGTCCTCCGAGACGCTCACCACCGTCGGGAGCGCCATGATGCCGAGGATGACGCTGGCGTTGAGCGCGTTGGTGCCGCTGCTGATCTCGATGGCCGCGAGGCCCGACCCGACCCAATACAGCCCGGCCAGTCCCGGCACAGCGACCACCAGGAAGAGTACGGCCCGCAGACCGCCGCTCTTCTCTTCGCCACCGATCTTCTCGCTCAGAAGGTCGCTCACCACCACCGCCAGAAGGCCGAGGAGCGGCAGCCCCACCAGCCACGCCGCGACCGCCAGCAGCGTGCCGCCGCGCTCCTGCAGCTGCGGCGCAAAGACCACCAGCGCGAAAAAGCCATAGGCCACCGACGGGATGCTGGCCAGGATCTCGATGATCGGCTTCATCCACTGCCGCAGCCAGAAGGGAAGAATGTCGCTGAGGCAGACCGACGCCGCCACGCCCATCGGCACCGCCACCACCACGGCGCCCAGCGTCACCAGTCCGCTGCCGAAGAAAAGGCTGAGCGCGCCGAACTCTGCGGGCTCGCGCGAAGGATACCAGCGGGTGCTGCCGAAAAACTCGCCGAGGTCCCAGGTCCGGAAGAACGGAATCGCGTCCTTGGCGATGAAGTAGAAGATGAAGAGCACGGCCAGCACCGAGATGAAGGTGACGAGAAACAGCAGCGCATGGCCGATCTGCCCCAGGATCACCTTCAGGCGCGTCTGGCCCGCCGTCATCCGCAGGCTGCCGCGCAGGGCCGGATTGTCCGCCGAACTCATGGGCGTCTCGCTTCCTCAAAAAGAAAAAAGGGCCGCCGAAGCGATCCGAGGCCGTCGGCGCCCCGTACCGCGGCGCCCGTTCCCCTTGCTGTCGTCCGTCGTGTCCTCAACCGTCCGTTCCGGCGCGCACCGCACCCCCGGCGAACCGGGGGCGCGGGCGGCGGGAATTGCACAGTGCGTTACTTGTACTCGGTCACCGGAACGTAGCCGATGTCCTCGATGATCTGCTGCCCCTCGGGGGTGAGGTAGAGGCTGATGTAGCGGTGCGTGTGGCTGCCGAGCTTCGGCTCGCCGGCGGTCATCATGTAGAGGTTCCGCGCGATCGGGTAGGCGCCGCTGGTCACGGCCTTGACCGAGGGCTTGATGCCGTCGACGGGAAGGGCCTTGACGGTCTTGTCGATAAAGCCGACGCCGACGTAGCCGATGGCGTAGGGCGTGTTCTGGACGCGCGCGCGGACCGCGCCGTTGGAGGTGGCGTACTCGGCGCTGCCGACAATCTTTTCCTTGCTCATCACCAGCTTTTCCCAGGTCTCGTACGTGCCGCTGTTGGTGTCGCGGCTGATGACGACGATGGGCTTGTCCGGACCACCGAGTTCGCTCCACTTCTTAATCTCGCCCTTGTAGATCTTCTTGAGCTGATCGACCGTGATTTCGGCGATCGGGTTGGACGGGTGCACCACCGGGGCGATGCCGTCCATGGCGATGGCATAGGGCACCGGGTGGGTGCCCTTCTCCGCCGCGGCCTTGAATTCCTTCTCCTTCATGAAACGGGACATGCAGCCGATGTCGCAGGCGCCGTTGATGATGCTCTTCGCGCCGTTGCCCGACCCCGACTCCGAAACCGACACCTCGACGCCCGGGTTCTGCTTCATGTAGTACTCGGCGAACGCCTTGGCGATCGGGCCGACCGTGGTCGAACCGTCGAGGATCAGCTTGTCCTCGGCCTGGGCGAACGCACCCGTCGTCACTACCGCCAGCGCCACTGCACAGATCAGCTTACCCATGAAACCCATCGTTGTCTCCTTCGCTCGCTCTGCCTCTCTCCATGGAACGCGAATCCATTTCGCGTATCCCGAACTCCCTTAGTGCTCCGTCGCGCGGATCCGCCCAGCCTGAGCCTGCACCGCCTTGCGGCCGTGCGGCCCGGGGCGCTCCGCCGTTTGCATTGCGCCGCGGCTCGTTCCGCGTGGTCTCCTTTCCTGCTGACGGGCCCGCGATTCGCACATGCCGCCTGCGCGCTGCAACGCGTCCGGCGACGGCTCCCCCAGCCGTTCGCATCCCTGGCCGGATGCACGGAACTCTACCCGTGTCATGTTCAGGTTATGTTAGGGCGCAATTAGGATGTGGATAATTCGCCAAGCGCATGGCGGACAAGCGCTTGCGGAACCGGCTGAAGTGTTCTGTTCAGGAAGCGCCACTGGCGCCCGCCACCGGACGGCGGGGCCGGGTACGGGACCGCATCCCCGCGGACGGTCCGAACCTATTGATCCGCTTCGGGTTCCGGATCGTCCGCGACCGAGGGCGGCTCGGGCCGGGGGGTCTCCGGCCGGCGGACCGCAAAGGCCCCGGCGTCGCTGCCGACCAGGTTGCCCTGCAACGCGAGTACATCGAGCACGTAGTCGACGCCGCCGACGGCGAACGGCACCGTGTCGCCGTCGCGGACGCGGCGGGTGGGGACCAGCGGCTCCAGGCCCGGCCCGCGGACCGAGAGCGTGGCGAAGCCGGTTTCGACATCGTTGACCAGCACCAGCACCGTCTCGTCCGACCCCGGCAGGGCGAACGCGCTGTCCTGCGCGACGGTGAAGACGACCACCGGCTCCGGCAGCGTCAGGTGCGGCGGCGGCGGCGGGGGACGCGTGGCCTCGTGCCAGACGAACAGGACAAGCAGCACCAGCCCGCCGGCCAGCAGAACGCCCC
>CAZKKD010000319.1:0-5197 GCA_964553265.1 uncultured Planctomycetales bacterium
GGGCGGGCGGGCCGGGGACGGGGGCGTGCCGAGCGGCGGGGCGGCGGCGAGGGGTCGCGCGGCGGGGGGCGGCTTGTGGGGCGCGGTCCCGAGCAGGCGGCCGGAGGCGCGCGCGCGGGCCGCCCGCGGCGCCGCCGATGGGGCGGTCCCGGGTCGGCGGGGGGCGGCGGCGGTGCAGTGCCGGGCCGCCGCGTCCGCCCAGGGCGCCTCCCCGTCCGGCGGAGCGGCGACCGTGGCGTAGGCGACGGTTTCGAGGATCTCGTGGACCGCGCTGCCGGTGGCGGGTCCGGGCGGCAGGGCCGGGTCCGGCGGGGCCGCTTCGGTCCGGGCTTCGTCGAGGTATTCGTCCTGTTCCCAGCGGGGCGCGCCGGCGGCGTCGTCCCGCTCGTGCCGGGAGGGGGGCGCCGGCCGGCTGCGCAGGAGCGAGGAGAAGGAGAACGCGGCCTCCGCCCGCCGGTGCGCGCTGAACGCCGGCGGGACGGGTCGGCGCGGCGCCAGCGCCGCCGGCGCGGGTGCGGCGCCGGTCGCGTCGGACGCCCCGTCGGTCGACGCTCCGGCGGGGCCCGGCGGTGCGAGTTCGATGCCGTCGACCTGGAAACGCGCTTCGCCGATGTACTCCGCTTCCGCGCCGTCGGCCGCGGCGTCGAGGAGCGGCCCCACCAGCCGCGGCAGCGGTCCGCCGTGGGGCAGGTCGTCCGGCAGCGCGGGCACGTAGAGCTTGTGCCGGGCGCGGGTGAGCGCGACGTAATAGAGCCGGCGGAGCTCGTCGATCTCCTCGCGTTCGTGTTCGTCGCCGTGCCGGCGGGCGAGATCGTAGCGGATGCCGCTCGCGTCGGGATCGTCCGTCGGGCCGCGGAACTTGTGGATCCGGGCCGTGCGGCCGGAGGTGAACCCGCCGAAGACGAAGACGACCGGGAACTCCAGGCCCTTGCTGGCGTGCAGGGTGAGGATCTGCACGGCGGGGCGTTCGGTCTCCAGTCGCTGGAGATCCGTGTCGGCGTCGATCTCCCGCGTGCGCCGCCGCCAGCCGCGCAATCGGTCGACCAGTTCGTGGAGATCCAGGCCTTCGCCGATGGCGTCCCGGGCCAGCGTCTGCAGGATGTGGCGGCAGTTGGTGACGCGGCGCTCGCGGCGGATGGGGTCGGCCCGTTCCGCCGGCGTGGGGAGGAGCGCGCCGGTCTCGTCCAGGATTGCCTGGAAGAAGCGGGGCCAGCGCCGCCGCGCGGCCAGGTCGTGCCAGCGGGCCAGCCGTTCGCGCGCTTCGCCGAGGGTGGCCTCGTCACTGTCGCGGGCGAGCGCGGCGGCCGGCACGCCGAAGAACGGGGTGAGGAGCGCGCGCCGCACCGCCGCGTCGTCGTCCGGGGCGAGGACGCCGTCCAGGAGGGCGTGGAGGTGGAGCGCCTCGTCGGAGGCGAAGAGGCCGGGCTCCTTGTAGAAGGTGAAGGGGATGCCGCGCGCGCGGAGCGGGTCGAGCACCGCGTCCGCCTCGCTCCGGCGCAGGAGGAGAATGCAGATGTCGCTGGCCCTGAGCGGGGCGGCCGGGCCGTCCCCCTCGGCCAGGTGCAGGAGCGCGCCGCCGTCGTTCCGGCCGAGGAGGCGCGCAATCTCGCCGGCCACGAACTCTCCGCAGGCGGTGCGCGCCTGGCGGAGATTGGCCGGCGCGTCCGGCCGCAGGAGGGTGAGCGCGGCGCGGCCGGTGGCGTCGGCGACGAGGCGGGAGCGCGGCGGCATGTCCAGATCCGACGGGTGGCGTACGGGTTCGTACCGGACGCCGGCGGCGCCCGCTTCATCGGTCGGGAACCAGCGCGCGCCTTCGGCGCCGGCCGTGTCGAAGCAGCGGTTGAGCGCCTCGATGAGGGGACGGCCGCTGCGCCAGTTGATGTTGAGGTGATAGAGGCGGCCCCCGGTCGCCGGGGCGAGGAGGTGGTCGCGCGCGGCGAGGTAGGTCTGTACGTCCGCTCCGCGGAAGCCGTAGATCGCCTGCTTGGGATCGCCGATGAGGTAGAGACGGCCCGGCGCGTCCTCCGCCACGAAGAGGCGGCGCAGAATGCGCCACTGCACGCGGTCGGTATCCTGGAACTCGTCGACGAGCGCATAGCGGAAGCGCGCGCGCAGCGCGTCGCGCAGTTCTGCCGCGCGGGGATTGCGGGCCGGGTCGAGCGCGGCGTCGAGCCGGAGGATCATGTCGTCGAAGCTGAGGAGGCCGCGTTCCCGTTTCTCGGCGAGGACACGCTCGCGGAGTGCGTGCGCTGTCTCAACCGCCAGCACGTGCGGCAGATCCAGAGCCGGCAGGAGCGTCTCCAGCGCTTCGACGAGGGCAGTGAGCCCCGGCGCGCCCGCTTCCGCCGTTTCCGGCGACAGCAGGTCGTCCTGCTTCGGCCGGTAGAGGAGTACGCGGAAGTGGTGCGGCGCAAAGCCGCCCCAGTCCGCGACCGGGTCGAGGAAACCGAAGAGCCCGCGCGGCGGATCCTCCCCGCGCCGGACGGCCGCGACCTCGGAGAGCAGCGGCAGCAGGATCTTCCGCACCCGCGCGTTCGTCGTGTTGCCGTGGACCTTGGCGTCCCGCAGGAGTTGTTTGTATTCGTCGAGGAACGCGCTCTCCTCCGGCGCGTCTGCGTTCAGACGCGGTCCGAGCGCAGCGTCGATGGCGTCCAGCACGGTGCGGTAGTGTGCGTGCCACGCGGCGGGCGCGATCGTCTCCGGCAGCGCGGGCAGCAGCACGTCGCCGGCGGCGGGGTTCCAGCGGCGGACCGCTTCCAGGACGCGGGTGTTCCAGTCGTCCGCATCGAAGCCGGAACGATCCAGGAGCGCCGGCAAGTCTTCGCCGTGGCGCTCGCGCCAGGGGCCGCGCTGGAGCGCATGGAGGGCGCGTTCGTAGAGGGCGTCGTCGTCGGTCACCTCCAGGCTGGCCGGTTCGCCGCTCGCGAAGGGGAACTGCACCAGGACCCGCTGGCAGAAGCCGTGGAGCGTGCTGATGGCGGCCTCGTCGAGGCGGCGCCACGCGTCGGACAGCCGGGCGCGTTGGTCCGGGCCGGCCCCGGGATCGCGAAGCGCGGCGGCGAGGGCGCCGCGGATCCGGCGGCGGAGCTCGCCGGTCGCCTTCTCGGTGAAGGTGACGACCAGGATGTTGTCGACGCCGGCGTGCCCTTCCCGGATCAGGCGGAGCACCAGGTGCTCGAGCGCATAGGTCTTGCCCGTCCCGGCGGAGGCCTCCAGCACGCCGTGGTGATCGAGGTCGACGTCGCGCACGTCGGTGAGGGTCTGTGGCTGGTTCATGGCGTGCCCTCCGCGCCGCGCCCGCGACCGGACGATCCGCGCCGGCCCTTCGCCCTGCTCCCGGCCTTCTTCTGCGCCTGCCAGGCCCGGTGCGGCGGCAGGAGCGCCGTTCCGAGGCGTTCGTGGACCAGGGTCCGGGCGTGCGCCGGGACGACCGGGGCGAGGAGCGCGAGCAGATCGTCGCGTGCCGGATTGCGTCCGGCGGCGGTGGCGCGCTGCCGTTCGACGGCTTCGCGGAACGCCTCGGCATACGTTTCGGTGTCGCCGTCCTCAAGCTGCAACTCCACGAGCGCCGGGTCGGCCGCCGCGTCGAAGGGAAGGTCTTCCGCCGCGTCGGGCCGGGCGCGGTCGCGCAGGAGGCGGATCAGCCACTCGGCGGCCGCGGCCGGTTCCCAGGCGGGATAGTCGAGCGTCTGGACGCCGTTGCGGTAGACGATGTCGATGTGAAAGGGGCTTGCGCCGGGAGTGACCGGTGCGCCGGTGGTCCCGGGGACGGTGAGCCCGGCCGTCCGCGCCGCCGCGAGGAAGAGGAGTGGCGCGAGCACGTGCCGCCGCAGGCCATGGCGCCGCCCCTCCGCAGCCGGCGCGAGCACCACGGCGCGGCACGGCTCGCCCGGTGCGCCGACAGAGAGGCGGGGCAGCCGGCCGGTCAGGTCCACGGTCGCGTCCACGCCGTCGGGCCCTTCACCGGGCAGGACGATCCGGACCGGGGCGAGTTCGTCCGCGTCGGCGCGGAGCGGCAGGTCGACGTGCTCACGCCTCGCCCCCCAGCGCGGCATCCACGCGGCAACGCCCGGACCGCATGCGGCGCCGACCGCCCCCGGGGTCCAGATGCGTTCCAGGCGGGCCTGGAGCGTGGCGAGGTGATGCTGGCCGAAGCTCCCCTCCGGCAGCAGGCTGCGGATCTGGCGGGCGCGGTAGCGCTCGGCCAGGAAGGCGTTGAGATCCCCGAGGCCGACCTCCTCCCCCCGGTCGGCGCGCCGGAAGGCCTCTTCCAGCGTCTCGACGAGGAGGCGGATTTCGACGGCGAAGCCCCCGGCCAGCGGCTCGGCCTCGACGCGGTCGAGCTCCTCCTCTTCCCGGTCGGAGAGCTGCAGGCAGCGCCCCGCCCGGTCGACGGCCGGGTGCTCGAGGAAGCGGGCCAGCTCGTCCACCGACACACGGCTCGCCGCCGGGAGGACGGCCGGGGCCGGAACGGGCGTGGTCGTGACGACGACGGACGCGGGGGGTGTCCGGTGGCGGGCGGTTTCCGTCGGCGGTTCGGGGGCGCCGAGGTCGGCGGCGGCGCGGCGGGCGGCCGCGAGCGCGTCGTCGAGGGCGGCCCGCTCGGCGTCGGTCCGGTGGTCCGCTTCGGCGCGGAGCTGGAGGAGTCCGGCCTGGACGGCGCCGGGGGCGTCGGGCGTGGGCGGCGCGGGGGCCGTCGGATCGGTCGGCGCCTCGTGGTAGCGCTCGCTCTCGGGCGCGAAGGGGATGGCGACCGCCGGCAGCGCGGCGTCCGGATCGTCCGGGCCGCCCGGCGCGGTGGCCAGCCAGCGCTGCAGCTCGCTCACCATGGCGCAGGGGGCGAAGAGCTGATCCTTCTGCCGGTCGCGCGCGACGTAGGAGAGCACCAGGCGCTCTTCGGCGGCGAGGACGGCCTGGAGAAACGCGACCCGGATCGCCTGGTTCCGGCCCAGCGGTCGCGCCGCCGGCGTGCGGGGCGCCGGGGCGTCGTCGCGGCGGAGAAGGTCGAACGCGCTCGCGGCCTCCGCGCCGGGGACGCACCCCTCCCCGAGGCCGAGGAGCAGCACCACGCGCCGCGGAACGGGGCGGTCGCGGTCGAGCCGGGCCACCATCACCCCGCCGAGGAACAGGCTCCCCCGCCGCGCCGACGCGCCCCCGAGCCGCGCGCCCACCCAGGTGCGGACCAGCCGCCCGGAGA
>CAZKKD010000320.1:0-5167 GCA_964553265.1 uncultured Planctomycetales bacterium
TCCGGTCCTTCGCAGCCGGGCGAAGACAGAACGGCCTATCGGGATAGGCTCTAAGGACGAGGCAGGAGGCCGCTGGGAGGCGGCTCCGGCCGATGTGGAGGGAAGCGGGCAGACGCTCAGAGCAGCAGCGCCAGGTACCGTAGGCCGAAGAGGAAGAGGCAGACCGAGATGACGGCGGCCAGCGCCTGTTGCGAAAGCCGGCCCTGAAGGCGCAGCCCCGCCAGCGCCCCGGCGACGGCGAAGAGCGCGCCGAAGAGGCCCAGGCCCGCCACCGGGGCGGTGAGGAGGTCGGTCCGGCTGAGCACCCCGAGGCGGAAGAGGCCGGCGACGGCGAAGATGACCTGGAGCGTGGCGGCGTAGCGCTCGCGCGCGAACTGCTGGGCGGCCACGTACGCCACCGCCGGCGGACCGCCCGTTCCGAACGCGCCGGAGAGGAGACCGCTCAGGAGCCCCAGCGGCGCCCCGCACCAGAGCGGATGCCAGCGCCGCGCCGCCAGCGCGGGAATCCACCGCTGCACCGCGCTCGCCAGCAGCAGCACCCCCAGAAAGAGGTGGAGGATCGAAAGGTCCAGCCGCGCCAGGCCCAGCACCCCCAGCGGCACCCCCGCCAGCGAGAGGAGGAGGAAGGGCCGCATCCGCTCCAGCCGGAAGTGCCGGCCGACCCGCAGGAGGATGATGGCGTTGATGGCCAGCGCCCCGAAGAGCACCAGCACCGCGGCGTCGCGCAGATCCGTCACCAGCCCCAGAAGCGCCAGCGCGGTCAGGCCGAAACCGAAACCGGCCGTGCCCTGCACCGCGCCGCCGCAGAGAAAGATAACGCAGACCCAGCCCCAGTCGGGCATGGCGGCTCTCCGTCCAATCCGATCAGCCACACCCGTCGGCGGGCGGGTCGGCGGGCGAACCGGCGTCGGCCGCGCGCTGGTGGCGGTAGCGGCTCGGCGTCATGCCGGTGACGGCCTTGAACCGCCGGGAAAAGTAACTCTGGCGCGAAAAGCCAGAGCGGCGGGCGATGTCGCCGATGGGCGTGCGCGTGTGGTGCAGCAGCTTCTGCGCCTCGCGGATGCGGAGGTCGAGGAGGTAGTCGCTGAACGACTGCTCCATCACCTGCCCGAAGAGGCGGCTGAAGTGCGAGACGCTGAGGTGGACGCGCGCGGCCATCGCCTTCTCCGAGATGCCGTAGCAGCGCTCGGCCGCAAGCAGGTCCAGCGCCCGCCGGACCGCCGGCGCGTGCTGCAGGCGCATCTCGCGGACGAAGGCGGCCTCGCTCATCCGCTGCGCCAGGCGGCGGATGGCGGCGTCGAGCAACTGCCCGAGGCGCAACAGCCGCCGCTCGGGCATGCGCGGGAGCTGCCGGTAGCCCTCCTGCAGCGCGCGCCGGTCGACCCCGTTGGCGCGCACGCGATCCCAGACCCCGTCGAAGCCGGCCTCGGCGACCGCCTCGGTGACGGCCTGGCCGAGGCAGAGGGTGGCGAGGTGCTCGCGCCCGCAGAAGACCGGGACGATGACCTCCGCCACGCCGGCGCGGCAGACCTGCACGAACGGCCCGTCCTCCCGGCCGGCCCGGAGTGTGGTGGTGTAGCTGTCGTGCCCGCGACAGCCCTTGCCGTCGCGCGCATTCTTGACCGCGCGGCAGAAGGGGCTCATGTGCCGCCGGTACTGGATGGGCAGGGTCTCGACCACCGGGCTTTCGCGGCTCGGGCCGGGCGAATAGACCGACGCCTCCAGGCCCGAAAGCTCCTCCACCGTCGCCAGGATCTGCTGCAGGGCGGAGGTGGCCGAGGCACTGGTCGCCAGTTCCGGGGCTTCCATTGTGCAAGGCTTCGACATTCCGGATCCCTCGCAACCTGCCAAAAGTTCGCCTGGAGGTCTTCTCGTCCACCTTCAAGATCGAACCGCATTATTGCAGGATACGCCACCGGCGCAACCATGAAGCAAGAAAGTGCAAAAAGGATGCAATCGCCGGTGGTAGTCCCGACGGCGGGAAGCGGGTATTCTTGTGCGGAGTGGAAGCGGCAGGCGCTTCGCATCGGACGTTCGGCAGCAGAAGGAGCAACCCCGTGGCTACGGAACTGGAGACCTACCGGCAGGATCGCACGCATACGCGCCACTGTCCCGGCGTGCCGGAAGCGCCGGAGTGGAGCGTGTACTGGCGCCAGCGGCAGACCGAACGCCTCCACGCCGGCGGCAACCGGCTGCCCAGTCTGTCGCGCGTGGACGCGGCGTGGGTCGTCATGTTCCACGAACAGGGGCTCATCCCCACCGCGACGGCGCAGACGCTCTTCCCGGTGCTGGAGGAAGGCCGCAGCGCCCGGGGCTGGGGCGGCGAGAACTGGATCCGCGAACGCCTCGGCGAGGACGTGGACGAAGCGGTGGTGAGCGCGGTCAACTACGGCCGCACCCTGCAGGAACCGATGTACCGGATGATGATGCGCGACGCCATCCTCTGGGCCATCGACGAGGTGCTGCCGACGTTGCAGACGCTGCTTGACGTCGCGGACGCGAACCTGGACACGCTCATGGCCGGGCACAGCCACTGGGCGCAGGCGCAGCCGACCACCTACGCACAGTACCTCCTGGCCCTCCACGACGGGCTGGTGCGCGGACTGGATCAGCTTGCGCTCGCCTACCGGCACACCAACCAGAACAGCGCCGGCTGCGGGGCCTCCAGCGGCACGGGCTGGCCCACCGATCGCGACCGCATCACCGAACTGCTCGGCTTCGACGAGCTGGTGGAGGTGGCCTACGACTGCGAGGCGAGCCAGGACAACATCGTCACGACCTGCTTTGCGGCGGCGAACCTGGCGATCACGCTGAGCCGCGCGGCGCTGGACTTCAACGTCTGGCTGACCGAGGAGTGGAACCTGTTCGAGATGGACATGAGCTGGCGGGGGGTGAGCTCGTTCATGCCGCACAAGGCCAACGCCGGGAACAAGCTGGAGCACGTGCGCATCGCCACCAACGAGGTGCTCTGCCAGATGCAGCGGGCGGTCTACTCGTTCAAGAACGAACCGGTCCAGGACATCCTGCCGGTCTACGGCAGCAAGGACTGCGCCGTCGCCGCGCTCGCGCACCTGGAGGGGGCGCTCGGCACCTTCCGCAACAGCGTGAAGTACGCCAGGCCGAACCGCGACCGCATGCGCCGCCTGGTGGAGAGCGGCTACTCCGGGTCGCCGGACCTGGTGGTGCACCTCGTCCGCGAGAAGGGCTGGGCCGGCCGCGCGGCGCACCGCATCTCCGCCACGATGGTGCGCCTGGCCCGTGAGCGCGGCATCGCCCCGGCGGACTGCACCGGCGCGCTCCTGGACGAGGCCGCGCGGGTGAGCGGCGACCCGGAGCCGCACCTCACCGACGCCGAGGTGCAGGGGCCAATGCGGCTGGAGGGGTTCCTCGAGAAGCACGCCAACCCCGGCGATCCCAACCCCGCCCGCACCGGCGAGCTGGTCGAAGCGCGGCGGCTGCGCCTCGACGCGCTCCGGCAGACGCAGGCGGACCGCAAGGAACGCATCGCCGCCGGCTACCGCAAGCTGGACGAAGCCATCGAAGGCATCATGAAGCTGGAGAGGGCCTCCCGATGACGCTGACGGATCACCTGGCCGGGCTGGCGATCGAAACGCCGGCGGACGCGATCACGCCCGCGGCGCGGACGGCGGCGCGGACCATGACGCTCGACAGCCTCGCCTGCGCGCTCGGCGCGGTCGACCAGCCCGGCGTGCCGGAGACGCTGGACTGCTTTGCGGACTGGGGCGGCGCGGCGCAGGCGGGGGTGCTCTTCCACGACCGCCGGCTCCCCCTGCCGCAGGCAGCCTTCGCCAACAGCGTTCTCGTACACGCGCTCGACTACGACGACCTCTATCAACCGGCGTCGCTGCACGTCTGCTCGGTGCTCTTCCCGGTCGCGTTCAGTACCGCCGAACGGGTCGGCGCGACGATGGACGAATTCCTGGCCGCCTTCACCCTGGGGGTGGAGGTGGCCTGCCGGCTGGGGCGGGCGTCGTCGCGGCGGCGGCGGGGGGTGGGCTGGCTGCCGACGTCGGTGGAGGGAATCTTCGGCGGCGTGGCCGCGGCGTCGCGCCTGCTGGGGCTGACCGCGACGCAGTGCCGGCACGCCCTGGGCATCGCCTACGCCCAGGCCAGCGGCAACCGCCAGGCGCTCATGGACATGAGCCTCACCAAGCGCCTCCAGCCCGCCTTCGCCGCCCGCGATGCGATCTGGGCCGTGGAGCTGGCCCGCCGCGGGATGACCGGACCGCACCGTGCGCTGGAAGGACAGGCCGGCTTCTTCGGCCTGTACCACCGGGAGGACGTTCCGACGGTCGAGGAGCTTGGCGGCGACGACGGCGTCTGGCAGATCGAGCGGCTCTCGATCAAACGCTACCCGGTCTGCGGCGGTTCGCACCCGCTCATGGACGCGGCGCTCGCCCTCGCGCAGACGCACGACCTCGAACCGCACCAGATCGACCGCGTGGAGATCAGTTGGGGCGGGAGCCCCGAGAACGCGGTGGTCGGGTACGAGTTCGAACTGGGCGACCACCCGCAGGTCAACGCGCAGTTCAGCGCGCCGTACTGCGTGGCGCTGGCGCTGGTGCGACGCGACACGGGGCTGGCGCGCTTTACCGACGACGCCATCCGCACGGACCGCGAGGTGCTGGACTTCTGCGGACGGGTACACCGGGTTGCGCGCGCGACCGTGCCGGACCCGGTACCGACGCCGCCGGACATCGCGCCCTATGCCGCCCAGGCGCACACGGTGGACATTCACCTCACCGACGGCGCCGTCCTCAGCGACCACCGGACGCCGGTGGAAGCCTTCGCCCCCGAACGGAACGCGGACGGCGCCGGGAAGCTGGAGGAGGCGGCCGCCTTTTCGCAGGCCATCGCCCCCGGCGAGGTGGCACGCCTCCGCCGATGCGCCCTGGAGCCGGGCGCGGCGAAGACGGTCGGCGAGTTCCTGCCGGGCCCGGGATGACGGACCCCTGCCAGGTGCGGGCTGGCGGGCGGCCCGGGCAGCAGGACACCGATGGACATGGGGATGGATTCACCACGAAGGGCACGAAGGACACGAAGAAGAGCGAAGGGAACGGGACGGCAAAGAGCGCAGTTGAAAAGCAGAGGGTGGCACGGATTGCTCGCAATCCGTGTTGCGGAGCAATGGAAGGTGAGGCGGTGC
>CAZKKD010000321.1:0-5165 GCA_964553265.1 uncultured Planctomycetales bacterium
GGGGCCGCTACGCGATGGCCCTGCACGCCCACTCGCTCGTGGCCGAGGCCGCCGACGAGTTCCCCGCCAAGGCGAAGGAAGCGGTCCACCGGATGCTCGACGAGTTGAAGGAAGCGCAGCGGCAGGCGGCCAACCGGATCGTGGTGCCCGAAGGCGGCGCCGGCGGAATGGGCGGAATGGGCGGCGCGCCGGGCGGCGGCAAGATCCAGATCTGAGGGCGCGCACTGCCCGTCGCCCTCAGGACAGCGGGCTCTCCTCGCCCGGCCAGGGGATGCTGCGGGTGTCGGCGATGGCGACGGCCAGTTGCTCGCCGGTGTCGTCGCTCATCCCGAGAAAGCGCCACGCCGTGCGGACATGCACCGGGGCCTCGTCCTCGTCGAGGGTGAGCGCCTCGAGCCGGACAAACCGCGCCTCCGCGGCCAGGCACGCCCCGCCGTACACCTCGGGCAGCGCCAGCTCCACCGCCACGCGGCCGAGGAACGAGGACACGTCCTCGCGGAAGGCGAAGTCGGCCAGCATGCCGCCTTCGGAGATGTTGATCACCTCGCCCTCCCACGAACCGGCGCCCCCGCCGCGCAGCACCACCCCCAGGCCGGGGATGCAGACGCGGTCGTACTCGCGGCAGGCGTGTTCGGGCGCGAGCTCGTTGACCAGGAGCGCCAGGTCGCGCGCGCTGAAGGGCATGCCCAGCACCCGATCCACCCCTTCTTCCAGGGCATCGGCGACGTTCTCTTCCGACGGGGTACTGGTGAGGAGCACGAACGGCGGCTCCGCGTTGATGAGATGGTCACGGCGGCGGGCGGCCAGGCCGGCGCCGTCCCCGTCGGCGAGTTCGTGGCCGCTGACGATGATGTCGAACGGGATCGTCTCCAGCGCCGCGGCGGCCGAGGCGATCCCCTCGGCGCGGGTCACCTCCGCGTCGGGCAGTTCGCTGCGCACGTAACGCTCGAGAATGTCCTCCAGCGTCCGCCAGTGATGCACCAGAAGCACGCGTCGCCCGGCCATTCGTTTTCCTCCCTGTTGGTTCGTACCCGTCACCCGGCGGCCATCCGGCAACTGCATCCGCCTGCACTCAACCCGGCAGCACCTCGCCGAGAGAGCGCAGATCCGTCAAAACCACATCCGGCGACCAGCCGGCCACGTTCGGGTCGTCTTCCCGCAGGCGCAGACTCCGCCGGTCGCCGGCGAAAAGCGCCGTCCGGCAGCCCGCCCGCGCCGCGGTCCAGACATCGTTGCGCATGTCGTTGCCGACGTAGAGCGTCTCCCCGGCCGTGATGCCGTCGACCGCGAGCGCCCGGAGCGGCGCCTCGAACATCCGCAGACTCGGCTTGGCCGCCCCCACCCGGTACGACCAACTGCAGAGCGCCGGCGCGAACCCCAGCGCCTCGGGCGGCTCGTCCAGCAAGGCCTCGAAGAGAAGCGGCGTGTAGAACTGCGCGTTGGAGACGATGCCCAAACGCAGGCCCCGCGTCCGCAGGAGGTCCAGCGTCGCGGCCGCATCCGGCATCGGCCAGGTGGGGTTGACCCGGCACTCGTACTCCACCGCCAGGCGCTCGACGCAATCCGACGCAACCGCTGCGCCCACCAGCCCGTCCGCGGCCAGCCGGTCCAGCACCGCCCGCCAGACGTCGCGGATCTCCACCTCCGGCCAGTCGACCCCGTCCGCGCGGGCGCGGGCATGGCTCTCCCGCACCGCCTCGTCGAGCGCCGTCACGCCCGCCGGCCCCGCATCCGCCGACGCGGCAGGGCAGCCCGCGCCCGCCAGGGCCTCGACGAGCGCCGTGGCGCTGTCGGTGGCCGCCGCGGTGCCGACGTCCCCCGAGCCGCTGACCAGCAGCGTGCCGTAGACGTCAAAGAGCACCGCCCGGACGCCGTCCAGTCGCGGCAGGCGCGGCGCCTGCCCCGTCGGCTGGGGCGCCAGGGGCCGGCAGAGCGCACGGATCCGTTGCGGGAGCGGGTCGATCATGGCAATCCTTTGTCCGTGCCAGCATCCGCGCACCGATGCGCGGCGCATCCTTGCCTGATGATTGCACACCCCGGCGTGCTGTCAAACGAAAAGCCGTGCGTTGACACATAGCGTCCGCGCGTCGATACTCCGGCCCAAGCAGAACCCGCGACCCGCAACGGCTTCGGCCCCACGCGGGACACGCGGACGCAGCACCAATTTCGGGACAGCCTGTCCCGAACCATTCGGAGACGCAACGTTCATGCCCCTTTACGCCGGCGTCGTCATCGAGGACGCGCCCCTCAGCACCGTCTACCATTACGCGGTTCCGCTGCCGCTGCGGAGCCGCGTGGAGGTGGGGGTGCGCGTGGGCGTCCCGTTCGGGCGGCGGCGGACGCACGGCTTCGTGGTCGAAACCGCGAACACCGCCCCCATCGAGGAGAGCCGCATCAAGCCCCTGCGGGAGGTGACCGGCGACGGCGCGCTCGCCACGCCCGAGATCGTCAGCCTCGCCAAGTGGATCGCGGAGTACTACCACTGCGGCTGGGGCGAGGTCCTGGCCGCGGCGGTGCCGGTGGCGGTGCGCAAGGGCATCCGCGAGAAGACGCTGCTCCACGTCGAGCTCGCCGTCCCGCCCGAGGCCGCCCGCGAAGCCATCCAGGCCCGCAGCCGCCGCGCCCCGAAGCAGGCCGCCGCCCTCGAGGCGCTCCTCGCGGTGGAGCGCCCGATCGGCTTTGCCGACATCGAGCAGCGCACCGGCGCCAGCCGCGTCGCGGTGAAGGCGCTCGAACGCGACGGACTCGTGACCGTCTCGGCGCTGCCGGTCCACCACGAGCTCGGCCGCGTCGCCGAGCCCGTCGGCGAGCTCACCCTCACCCCGGGCCAGGCGGCCGCCCTCGACGCCATCGCCGAGACCGTCGAGGCGCACGACTTTGCGGTCCACCTCCTCCATGGCGCCACCGCCAGCGGCAAGACCGAGGTCTATCTCCGCGCGCTCGAGGCCACGCTCCGGCAGGGGCGCACCGCCATCGTGCTCGTCCCCGAGATCAGCCTCACCCCGCAGACGGTGGAGCGCTTCCGCGACCGCGTGGGCGAGGTGGCGGTGCTCCACAGCCGCATGGCCGCCGGCGCGCGGGCAGAGGAATGGCGCCGGCTCCGCAGCGGCGAGGTGCGCGTCGCCATCGGCGCGCGGTCGGCCATCTTCAGCCCGCTGCCCGATCTCGGCCTCATCGTCGTCGACGAGGAGCACGAGCGCACCTTCAAACAGGACTCCGCCCCCCGCTACCACGCCCGCGACGTCGCGGTGGTCCGCGCGCGGGCCTGTGGCGCCACCGTGGTCCTCGGGTCGGCCACCCCGAGCCTGGAGAGCTACCGCAACGCGCGCGAAGGGCGCTACCGCCTGCTCGAACTCCCCGAGCGCGTCGGCGACGGCACGCCGCCGTCGGTCGAGATCGTCGACATGCGCGCCGAGTGGGACGACCTGAAACGCCAGACCCTCGTCAGCCGAAAGCTCGACGCCGCCATCACCGACCGCCTCCGCCGCGGCGAGCAGATCATTCTCTTCCTCAACCGGCGCGGCTTCCACACCTGGGTGCACTGCCTCCACTGCACCGAGGTGCTCCGCTGCCCGCGCTGCGACATCTCGCTCACGTTTCACCAGCGCGACAACGCCCTCGCCTGCCACTACTGCGAGTACACCACCCCCGTCCCCGCCGTCTGCCCCGACTGCGGCGCGGCGCGGCTGCGCTTCGCCGGCAGCGGCACCGAGCGCGTGGAGGAGACGGTCGGCGAGCTCTATCCCGACGCGCGGCTCCTGCGCATGGACGCCGACACCATGACCGGCCGCGACGCCCACGCCGACGCACTCGGCGCCTTCGCGCGCGGCGAGTACGACATCCTTCTCGGCACCCAGATGGTGACCAAGGGGCACGACTTCCCCAACGTCACCCTCATCGGCGTCCTCTTTGCCGACGGGAGCATCAACCTGCCCGACTTCCGCGCCGCGGAGCACACCTTTCAACTCGTCATGCAGGTGATCGGCCGCGCCGGTCGGGGCGCCCGCCCGGGGCTCGGCATCGTCCAGGCCTTCGACCCGTCGCACTACGCGGTCACCCTCGCGGCGCAGCAGGACTACCCCGCCTTTGTCGCGCGCGAACTCGCCGATCGGCAGGGCCTCGGCTACCCGCCCTTCGGCCGACTGGCCCGGGTCCTCGTCCGCGGCCCCGACCGGGACAAGGTGGAGGCCCTCGCCGCCGAGGCCGCCGAAGCGCTTCGGGCGGTGTCCGACCCCATGAGCGTCCTCGGCCCCGCCCCCTGCCCCATCGAGCGCATCCAGCGCCTCTGGCGGCACCATCTCCTCCTCAAGACCCCCGACGCCGGCGCCCGGGCGCGTGCGCTCCGCCGCGCCGCCGACACCCTCGTCGACCGCGGCAAGACCAAGCTCGTCATCGACATCGACCCGGTCTCCCTCCTCTGATCCGACAGCCCGGTCCGCCGATCTGCGACGGGCCAGGACGGCATCCCGCACGCAGCGGTCGCGAGCCCACGCACCCGCTTCCGCCCCCGCGGCCGAAACGCGCTTCAGTTCGCCCCCCGATCCGGACGATTTCAGGGGAAGGGGATGTCGTGCACTCCGCAGCCGTGGGAGGGCGCATCTCCGCCACGAATTGCGCGGCCGCCATACAACGCAGCGCCGCCCGACAAAGAGGATCCGACATGCCGAACGCTTCCGACCCCACCCCCGTGCCGCGCCTCAGCGCCTTCGTGATCCTCATCGCCGGCCTGCTGGCCGTCTTCGCGCTCGTGGATCGGCTCGACCGGATCGTCGCGCACGTCTCGGAGGCCGGTTCGGGCACCTCGCTCCTTGCCCCCGGCGGCACCCTCGACACGGCCCAGCGCCGCGTGGTGGCCATCATCGGCGGCGACGCCGACAGCAACCAGGCGGAGGGCGCTCCCGTCCCGGATGCCGAGGCCGACCATGCTGCGCCGCCCGCGCCCGGCCGGGCCCCGGACCGCGCTCCGACCCGCGACACCCCCGAAGCCGCGGACGGCGGCCCCGATCTCGCACCGGATGAAGCGGACCATACCGCCCCCGCACCCGAAACAGCGGAGGAACGCGAGCGCCCCATTCTGCCGCGCCGTCCGGGCCGGGGCACGCGCCTCTCGGACCGTGCACCCGCGCCCGGCCGTCCGGCTGGGGGGGGCGCTCGTCGAACGTCCG
>CAZKKD010000322.1:0-5162 GCA_964553265.1 uncultured Planctomycetales bacterium
CGGATCGTCCTGGGTAAGCGCCATGTCGCAGTAGCCGATGATGCCGCCCATGAGGTTGTTGAATTCGTGCGCCACGCCGCCGCCCAGCGTGCCGAGGGCCTCCATCTTCTGCACGTGATAGAGCTGATCCTGCACCGCGCGCAGGCGTTCGGCGCGTTCGCGCTTGTCGAAGGCGCGCTCGACGCAGATGGAGAGTTCCTCCAGGTCCACCGGCTTCTGCAGGTAGTTGTTCGCCCCGCGGCGGAGCGCCTCGATGGAGTCCTCCATCTGGCCGTGCCCGCTGACGATGATCACCTCGCACCGCGCATAGGCCTCCCGGATGCGGGTGAGCACGTCCAGCCCGCCCATCCCCGGCATCTTGAGATCCAGAAGGACGACCGGGTAGGGCTCGCGCTGCATCTCCGCCAGGGCCTCTTCTCCGCCGGTGGCGGTCGTCACCTCATAGCTCTCCGACCGGAGGTACCGGGCGAAAGTACGCAGGATCGTCTCCTCGTCGTCGATGACGAGCACCCGCCGTGCTGCCGCTTCACCTGCCATGTGGTTTCCTCTCCGCACCACCGGACCCTGGCCCAGCGTGCCCTGCACCGGGGCAACCCAGCCCCGTTGGGGACGAAGACAACCTGCGTCCGCCTGCCGTCACCCCGTCTCCATCTGCATTCTTCGTAGATCCAATCAGACTGTTTTGTTGTAAGTTGTTCTCTTTGTGACCAATTTACTCTATCCATCGACAGCGGTCAAATGGAAACAAGAAAATCATCGCATTTCCGTGTTTGGGTCGGTTTTCACACAAGGGGGCAAGCACGTTCAGCTTTGGTTTGCGTTTCGGGCGGATACAGCAGGTGGGTTCAATCCGCTGAACGCCAGGCGTGAATTGCCGCGCGGACGCGGTCGCGCCAGGCCGGCTCCCCGCCGAGGAAGGCATCCACGACGCGCAGCAGCCCCTCGGGATGGTCGGCTTCGAAGCGGAAGGTAACGGCCGGCTCGGTGATGGAGGGCCGCACCAGCGCCCAACCGTCGGAAAAGGCGGCGCGGAGTCCGTCGAGCCGGCACAGCTCGGCGCGGCCCGCCAGGCGCCCGGCCAGCCGGTCGACCAGGGCCTCGGCCGGTTCGTCCGCCGGGAGGCGGAGATCCGGGGTCAGGCACGTCCGGGGCAGCTCCGCGACCAGCGCGGACGCGGGGCGGGCGCCGTGGCGGACAAGGCGGGCCACCCGCCAGGCGGTGTAGAGCCCGTCGTCCCCGCCGCCGAGGTGGGGGTAGAAGTAGTGCCCGCTCACCTCCCCGCCG
Source organism: uncultured Planctomycetales bacterium (assembly GCA_964553265.1). Taxonomy (GTDB): domain Bacteria; phylum Planctomycetota; class SZUA-567; order SZUA-567; family JAFGNG01; genus CAZKKD01. The sequence continues at coordinate 1,285 of CAZKKD010000322.1, forward strand.
AGAACGGCCTCTTCCTGCCGGACCCGCCGCTTGATGAAGGCGTGGCCCGACTTCTCCATCAGCGCCTGCCCGCCGGCGGCCTCGACCGTTTCGGCCACGACGCGGGAGCACTTGATGTCGTAGACGACGGCGGGCCGCGCCCCGGTCCGCCCGTCCACGGCGGCGGCAACGGCGTCCCGGCCCAGCACGGCGATGAGCGCATCACAGGGGAGAAAGGTCCCCGTCTCGTCGAGAATGCTCACCCGGTCGCCGTCTCCGTCGAACGCGACGCCGAGGTCGCACCCTTCCCGGCGCACCGTCTCCGCAAGTGCCGTCAGGTGGTCCGGCACTGCGCTGTCGGGGTGGCGGCCGGGGAACAAACCGTCGGGCGTATCGAAGATCGTCTGCACCTCGGCGCCCCGATCGCGCAGGAACGCACCCGCAAGACCGGCGTAGCAGCCATGCCCGGGATCGACGGCAATGCGGAGGCCGTCCAGCGGCTCCGGGCAGAGATCGGACAGATGGCCCCGGTATGCGTCGCGCGTATCGACGGGTTCGAGCGTTCCGCCACCGACCCCGTCCGGTGCCGCTTCGGCGAGGCGCTCGAGCGCGACCAGGTCCCCGGGCGTGACGGGATCTTCGCCGAAAATGTACTTGAGCCCGTTGTAGGCCGGGGGGTTGTGGCTGGCGGTCACGGTGGCGCCGCCGGCGGCGCGGAGGCGCCGGACGGCGAAGTAGAACGCCGGCGTGGGCAGCGTCCCCGCGTCGAGGACCTGCACCCCCGCCGCAACCAGCCCCCGGCCCAGCGCCTCCCGGAGCGCGGGCGTGTGCGTCCGCACGTCGCCGGCGATGACGAACGGGCCGTCCGCCCCCCGCCGGCGCGCCAGCGTGCCGAGTGCACGGCCGATCCGCTCGAAGCCGTCGGGGGTGATCCAGCCTTCCCCGTGCCGCCCCCGGATGTCGCAGGCCTTGAAGTCACTCACCGGCGTCACTCCGCGGGGCCGAGGCCGCGCGCGCGGCAGGCCTGGCGGAAAGCGTGGTAGCGTTCGGTAAAGACGGCATGACGGCGTGCATCGGGCTCGCGCGTCTCCCGGATCGACACCAGGGACCGGAACGCCCCCTCCACCCCGTCGCCGCGCGCGGCCAGGATGGCAGCGCCGACCGCGGGCAGCGCCATGCGCGGCAGGACCACGTCCCGCCCGAGCACGTCGGCGCGGAGCTGGTTCCAGACGGGGCTGCGCGCGCCTCCGCCGACGGTGTAGACCGCCCCGTCGACGGGGCAGCCCAGCTCGCCCAGCACCTCGTAGCACCACCGCTCGACAAAGGCCACCCCCTGCAGGATGGCGGCATAGAGCTCGGTCTCGCTGTCGGGTTCGGGCTCGAAAAAGCCATCCGCGCCCGGATCGACAAACGGAAACCGCTCGCCCGGACGGACCAGCGGATAGGCGAGGCTGTCGGACGGGAGCGCGCCGGCGGCGTGCTCGGCCAGCGCGTCGAGGTCGCAGTCCGGCAGGCGCACGCGCAGGCACTCGGCCCCGACGCTGCTTGCGCCCCCGGGCAGCCAGGCGCCGTCGGGGTGCCGGTGGCAGTAGACCCGCCCGTCGGGGTCGCGCACGATGTCCGGGCTGACGGTGCGCAGGACCAGGGTGGTGCCGATGGTCGTGTTCGACTCGCCGGGCGCGGCGGCGCCGCTGGCGAGGAACCCGGCGGTCCCGTCGGTGCAGCCGGCGCAGATCTTCAGCCCGGGCGGCAGCCCCAGCCGCTCGGCCACCCCGGGGTCGACGACGCCCAGCACGTCGCCGGGGGTGTGGAGGCGGGGCAGCTTCTCCACCGGGATGCCGAGTTCGGCCAGGAAGGCGGGCCAGGTCTGGTCGAAGAGGTCGCAGCAGCTTTTCAGCGCGTCGCTGGCGTTGCTGACGCCGTGCCGGCCGCAGAGGCGACCGGTCAGGTAGTCGGTGGCGTGGACCAGGTGGCGCGCCCCGTCCACCGTCTCCGGCTCGTGCCGTACGAGCCAGAGCAGTTTCGGCAGGCCGAACGAGGCCCCCGGCCGATAGCCGTGCCGGGCGCAGTGATCGGCCCCGACACGGGCCACCTCGGCCGCTTCCTCACCGGCGCGGGCGTCGTTGTACATGAGCGCCGGGCGCAGGGGTTTGCCGTCGGCGTCGAGCGCGAGGACGGTGCCGCTGGTGGAGGTGACGGCGGCGGCGGCCAGATCGCCGGCACTGACGCCCACGTCGTCCAACTGGCCGACGGCCTGGAGAATGGCGTGCTCCAGCGAGGTCGCCCAGACGCGGGGGTCCTGCTCCTGGCGCCCGGGCGGGAGGTCCGTCACCGTGGCCTTGCCCGCGAAGTCGACGCTCGCGTTCGCGTAGCAGACACCGCGCCCGTCGACCACCACCGCCCGCGCCCCCTGCGTCCCGACGTCCAGCCCGAGATAGTACATGACGTCTCTCCCCTGTCCGCCGGCGCGCGCCGCGCGGTGTGCCCGTGTCGTCAGAGCTGCGGCTGCGCCGCGACGATGCGCGACAGCGCCCGCAGGCGCAGCCGGGTTTCGACCTCGGCCCACTCGGGCCGGCCGGCGAGGTTGTGCTGCTCGTCGGGATCGTTCTTCCGGTCGAAGAGGAGGTAAGCCTCCCCGTCGGCGTTGAGCGCAATCTTGTACGCTTCGGTGAGGAGGCAGACCTCGCCGTGGAGTTCGGCCAGCGCCTCGGTGCGGTGCGTCGCGGCCGGGTCGTCGAGCACCGGGCAGAGCGACCGCGCGCACTGGAAGTACGGCAGCTCCGCGCCGGCCAGCTCCGCGAGGGTGGGGCCGATGTCGATCCACTCCGCCGGGCTCTCGCAGACCGCGCCGCCGCGGCGGGCCGTCGCCGGCGTGCGCACCAGCAGCGGCACGCGCAGGCAGCCGTCCAGAAACTGGCTCTTGTAGATGAGCCCGTGGTCGCCGTTCAGCTCCCCGTGGTCGGAACTGAAGGCGATGACGGTGTTCTCCAGCTCGCCCCGCGCCTCGAGGACCTCCAGGATCTCGCCGATCTGGTCGTCGATGAGCGTCACGTTGCCGGCGTAGTTGGCGCGCATGGCGGCCACCTCCTCCGGCGTGCGCGGGTCGGGAGCGGCGAGGGCCTCGTCCAGGCGGCCGCGGGGGCGGTCGCCGCCGAGCTCCGCGCGGGGCACGGGCGGGGGCATCTCCTCCGGGCGGTACATCGAGGCGTAGGGCTCCGGCGCGTCCCAGGGCTCGTGCGGGCCGCCGAAGCTGACCCAGCAGCACCAGGGCTCGTCGCGGTCGTACCCCGCGAGGTATTCCTTCGCCCGCTGGCCGACGTAGACGTCGGCGTACTCCTCCGGCGGGAGCGTCGACGGGCGGACCGTCCAGGGGGTGTTGCCGAAGCGCTCGGCGTAGTCTTCCCGGTAGGCCGCCCAGAGGCCCAGCCGCTCCCAGCGCGCGGTCATGTGCGACCCGACGCGCACGCTCGCCCGGGGGCCGCCGATCTCGACGACGTCGTCGAGGCCGTAGGCGTGGAGCAGATCCTCCCGGTCGCGGAGGTCGCTTTCCCCGTGCGGATGCAGGTGCGTCTTGCCGAAGAGGCTGGTCCGGTAGCCGGCGTCGCGGATGGCGCGCATCCAGGTCGGGGCGTCCGGCGCGAGGGTGTAGTGCGTGTTGTTCCAGACCTGCGTCGTGTGCGGATAGAGCCCGGTGGCGAGGCTCACCCGCGCCGGGATGCAGACCGGCGAGGTGGTGATGGCGTTGGCGAAGCGAACGCCCTCTTCGGCGATGCGGTCGAGGTTCGGCGTCCGGACCCAGCCGCCGCTCGCGCCCAGCGCGTCCCACCGCTGCTGATCGGTCATGAGAAAGAGGATGTTGGGCTTCGGCATGGCAGGTCTCCGTCAGTCATTCCGGCTAG
>CAZKKD010000323.1:0-5127 GCA_964553265.1 uncultured Planctomycetales bacterium
GCCGAAGTCTTCCTGGCTCTCGACCGCATCACGCCGGCAGACGCCCGGGCAGACCGCCCCCCGCAGGAGGAACCCGACGCGCTGTACCGTGAAGCGGAGCGGCATTTCGCCGACCTGATGGAGCAGGCCGACCGCGGGGTTCTCGACATCCGTATCCGCTACGACCGGGCGGTCGCCTTCCGCCGGCGGGGCGACCTGCAACCGCCCGGCCCGGCCGCGCAGGCGCTCTATGCGCAGGCCATCCAGAGCTTCGACCGCCTCATTGTCCTGCACCCCGAAAGCGAAGTACGCCAGGACGCGGAGCTCCAGCTGATCGACTGCTACATCCGATCCCAGCAATACGAACACGCGATCGATATCTGCAACCGTTTCCGCGACACCTTCCCGGACTCGCCCCGCCTGCCGCGCGTGGACCTGTTCGAGGCCGAATGCCTCTACTACTCCGGCCGCCTGGAGGCGTCGCTCTCGCGATACGAAACCGTGCTCGAAGCCGCCAGCGCCAGCACCGCCCAGGACCTGCTGCTCGATGCGGTGTACGGGGCGGCATGGACCACACGCCGCCTCGCGACCCTTGCCGCGCGTGAAGAGACACAGCGCCTGCTGGCCCGCTCGCTGCAGTCGCTTCGCCGGGCGCGCGAGCTGATGCCCCGCACCGACCGCCGCTGGGAACCGACCGCCTACCTGTACGCGGACGTGCTGGTCGAGCTCGGGGACCACAACGAAGCGCGGAACGTCCTGCCGGAGCTCCTGGACTCGCCCCGCTACGGGTTGCGCGCAGCAATTCTGGCCGGGCGCGCCGCCATGCTGGCGGCCGACGCCGTCGGTGCGCCGGCGGCCTACACCGCCGCCCGGGACCACTTTCTCCGCGCCCGGGACGCCGCCATCGAACACCGGCAGACGGAACTGCTGATCTCCATTCTCGGACGCCTCGTCGAGATCGAGCTCCGCCGCGCCCGACCGGGGGCGGCCCTGGTGCACGCCAGCGAAGCGGGGCGCCGGGCAGCGCACGCACGCAATGCACCCGCCCTCGCGCGCGCACAGCTCAACAGCGTCCGCGCCGCGCTGCAGCTGATCGAACGCCGCACGCCGACGGCATCGGTCGTCTTTCCGCAAGAGACGGGCCACGACCTGGCCACCGCCCTGCTGGCGGGCGCCCATCGCCTGGGGGCAGTCGAGACGCCGCTCCGCCTGCTGGCCGCGGACCTGCAGCAAGGGGATCTCCTCAAGGCCGTGGATCGCAAGCTGAACCTTCTGGTCCACCGGCATGCGGCACGGATTCGCCTCGACGAGGTGTATTACCACAAGGGGCGGGGGCTGCTGCTGCAGGCGCTGCGCAAGTCGCTGCGCGTCGACCTGGCTCCGGAGGCCCCGCTTCTGGACGAATCGCTCACCCGCGACGTCGTGGACGCCTTTCGAGCCGCCCGCGGCGCGCTGCTCCGCTCCCTGCAGGCCAACCCGCGTGGCGCCTTTTCCGCCGAGACACACCTGCAACTCGGCCTGGCGCACCGGAAGGCCGGGGTTCTCTACCAGCAGTTTGCCGATCGCTACGCCATGGACGGCAACGGCAACGCGGTGCCCATCTATCGCGAACACGCCCGCCGCGAACTGGAAGCCGCACCCGAGGCCCTGCGCAGCGCAGCGGATCTGGCCAAGACGCCCGCGCTTATGCACCGCGCCCACCTGGAGCTCAGCCGCGCCCTGGCCGACCTGGGACGGACCGCGGACGCCGAAAGCGTTCTGCGGCACCTCAGCGGCGTCGCCGGCGTCTCCCCCGCGCTGCGGGCCGAGGTGGCCATTCAGCTTGCGACCCTGCTGGAAGCCGGCGGCCGGATTCTCGAAGCCATCGAGACGCTTTCTGCCCACCTGTCGTCCAGCGCCGGGGCAACCGATCAGCCGATGCGACGCGCGGCGATGCTGCGCCTGGGCGCCCTCTACCTCCGTCGGGGCGAGTTCCAGGCGGCCCGCCAGACCTATCTGGCCTTCGAACGACTTCCGTCCCCCGAAGACGCTACCGAGCGTGCAGACCAAGCCGAAGGCCTCTATCACGCCTACCGTCTGGGCCTGCGCCTCGCCCTGCGGAGCAACGCCTCCGCCGCGATCGGACGCCAATCCATCGAACGCCTGCGGCAGCTCGCGGAACGCTATCCGGACCTCCCCCAGGCGGCGGACGGTTTGGCCGCGGCCGTCGACTATCTCCTGGCCTCCGAACGCCCTGACGAAGCCCTCGCCCTGGCCCGGCACGGCCTGGAGACGCTACAGCGGGAGACGGATCGCATGCGGATGCGTTTGCTCATCGGCGCCGTCCGTCGGGCCGCCGGCGCGTTCCCGGCTGCCCGCGAGGCCTTCTCCGGCGTGCTTGCCTCGACCACGGGCGACCCGCGGGCCCACCGCCTCCGCGCCGAGGCCCTCCTGGGCCTGGCCCGAACGGCCATGGCCGAAGCGCGTGCTGCCGAACCGGTCGGCCGGGACGCGTTCGAACGCGCCATCGACACCTATGCGCGCGTCTGGGCGCAGCACCCCACGATCCACCGGATCGCCGATACCGCGCGCGCCGAGGCGGCCCGCCACCTGACCGACCCCGACGCCCCCCTCTCCCCGGACGAACGGCGCGAACGGGCCCTCGCCATCCTGGAGGGCGTAGAGGACAAAGCCTCGGTCGCGGAACTGCGCCGCCAACTGGAAGGCGATCCGCGCAACCGCCGCCCGCTTCCGGACGAGGCCCCGCCGGCGCCGGAATACTATCCCGACTTCTGAACGTCCCGGCCGCGGAGATGCCTGTGTCCAAGCAACTGCTCCGACGCATCCTGGAACAAAGCGCCGGCGGCCCGGCAGGCGCCGCGCTGCGAACCACGCTCCGCCCCGTCGGCCAGCTGGTCGCCTCCCTCGCGCGCAGACGGCGACGCGCCTACGCCAACGGCCGCCGGCACGCCTACCGGGCCGACCGTCCGGTGATCAGCGTCGGCAACCTGACGGCCGGCGGCGCGGGCAAGACCCCCACCGTCCTTTGGCTCGCCAAACGCCTGCTGGCGCGCGACCTCCGCGTCGGCGTCGTCGCGCGCGGTTACGGTGCGGCAGACGGCGCCAACGACGAGGAGCGGATGCTCCGGGCCCGCCTGCCCGGCCTCCTTTACCACGCCGACGCACACCGGCCCTCCGCGGTCCAACGCGCGGTGCGCGACGGAGCGGAGGTGGTGCTTCTCGACGACGGGTTCCAGCGCCTCGACGTAGCGCGCGACCTGGACATCGTCTGCCTCGACGCGACCGCCCCGTTCGGCGGCGGTCGCTGTCTGCCGGCGGGCCTTCTCCGCGAACCGCCGGAGGCCCTGTCGGAAGCCGGAATCGTTCTGCTGACCCATGCGGATCAGCTGGACGAACAGGCGCTCGGGCAATTGGAAACGGAGGTCCGTGCCCTGTCGCCTCACGCCGCCGTCCGCCGGGCCCAACACCGGCCCGCCCTCCTGCGCGCACTCTCCGGCGAGGGTGCGCAGGCCCTCGCGGCGGTCCGCGGCGCGCGCGTCGCGCTCCTGTCGGGCATCGCCCGGCCTGACCACTTCCGGGCCACGATGGCCGGCCTCGGCGCGGACGTCCGCGCGGAGATGGTCCACCCGGACCATCACGTTTATGTCCCGGCCGACCTCGACAGGGCCCTCCATCGGGCCCGAACGGCCGGCGCGGGAATGCTGGTCACGACGGAAAAGGATGCCGTCAAACTGGGTCCGCTTTTTGCGGACGCCTCTGCCCTGCCCGTCTTTGCCCTCTGCATCGATCTCTGGATCGATGATCCGGACGGCGCCCTGGATGCCCGCATCGACGCGGCGCTCGCGGCGGTACATTCATCCACCGCGCCACCGGCAGGGGATTGACGCCCGCCGTCCGGCACGCTCCAATACCCCGAACCGAGGCAATAGGCCAACGGACGCCAGGAGGGCGGGAGCCCATGCTGCAGTTGTGCGAATGCTTTCTCAGCATCCAGGGCGAGACCACGCACGCTGGCTGGCCGTGCGCCTTTCTGCGCCTGGCGGGCTGCAACCTGGACTGCCGCTGGTGCGACACCGCCTATGCGCGGGACGAACCGGGCGAACCGATCACGGTCGAAGCCTGCATTGAGCGGGTCGAGGCTCTCGGGGTTCCGCTTGTCTCCATCACGGGGGGCGAACCCCTGCTGCAGGACGAGACGCCTGTCCTTGCCGCGGCGCTGTCGGAACGCGGGTACACGGTGCTGGTGGAGACCAACGGCAGCCTCGACATCGACCGCATCGCACCGCCGGCGCTGCGCATCCTGGATCTCAAGCCGCCCTCCAGCGGCTGCGACGGCCGGATGGACTGGAGCAACCTGGCGCGCCTGCGCACCGGCGACGAGCTGAAGATCCCGGTGGCGAACCGGGAGGACTACGACTGGACGCGCCGGGTGCTTCGGGACGCGGACGTGCCCCCGTCGGTGACGCCGCTGTTGAGCCCGGTCCAGCCGGACCTGACCCCGCGGGCGCTGGCCGACTGGATGCTGGCCGATCGCCTGCCGGCGCGACTGCAGGTCCAACTGCACCGAATCCTCTGGCCGGACCGCACCCGCTGCGTCTGAGACGGCTATCCCTCGCTACAGGGAGCAACCCGATGGCCCGACCCGACACCCCCGCCTGCTCCTCCGCCGACGCGGATGCGGCGCACGCCTTCGACAGCGGCTGCTGGTGGATCCGGGCCGACGCCCCGACGCCGGCGACGCCCCAGGCCGCGGCGGGGCATGCCCTGCTCTTCCGGCGACGCTTTGACGCGCCCGTCGGCGCCCGGCTGACCGTCCACGTCTCCGCCGACGCCGCGTACGTCCTCTTCCTCAATGGAGAACCGGTCGGACGCGGCCCGGCGTTCGGGGACATCCGCCACCAGTTCTTCGAAACGTTCGACCTTTCCGACCGTCTCCGCCCGGGGCGCAATGCGCTCTGTGCGCTCGTCACCGGGTTCGCGTCCGCCTGGCCGGATTACGGCGCGGGAGGCCCCCCGGCCTTCCGTATGTGCGCCGTGGATGCGCTGGTGCTCGCGGGGACGGTGACGGACGCCGGCGGCGCGCCGATGGTCTCGCCCGCCTCCGCCCGGCAGTGGCGGGCCGTCGCGGCGGACGAACCCCCGCCGCCC
>CAZKKD010000324.1:0-5119 GCA_964553265.1 uncultured Planctomycetales bacterium
CCGCAACGTCGACAGGCTGGTGGAGAAGGCGGTCCCCGGGGGCCGCCGCGCGGAGAGGCGCTACCCGCGCACCATCCAGCTGGGCAGCTACTGCCACCGGACCGGCGTCAGCCCCATCAGCCCCCGCCTCGACCGCCGCAGCGTGCCGCGCTACTTCGTCGAGTTCATCCTCTATCACGAGATGCTCCACGCCGTCCTCGGCGTCGAGGAAGGCCCCGACGGCCGGCGGCGCATCCACACCCCCGCCTTCCGCCGCCAGGAAGCCCGCTTCCACGACTACGCCCGCGCCCGCGCCTTCGAACAACGCTTCTTCGGCTGAGAGGAGGTCGGAGCCGCCGCTCAGGCGGCGCCGTCGGCGATGCGGCGGGCGCAGGCGTAGGCCTGCGCGGCCAGGTCGGCGCGGGGGCGCGCGCGGTGGGGGTCGCCGGGGTAGAGGAGCACCTCCAGGCCCCACGGCCCCGCGTAGCCGCCCGCCCGCAGCATCCCGCCCGTCGCCGCCCAGTCCACCGTCCCCTCGCCGGGGAAGCGGTGATCGTCGGTCGCGCCGCCGTTGTCGTGGAAGTGGGTGCAGACCGTGCGGTCGGCGAAGGCGCGCCAGCGCTCCCGGTTGCCGACGATGTGCGCGTGCCCCGCGTCGAGGCAGAAGCCGAGGTCCGGCAGCGCGTGGAGCATCGTCTCCACCAGTTCGTGGTGCCCCGCGTACGGCATGTTCTCGATCGCGACGGTGACCCCCAGCGCCCGGCCCCGCGCGGCCAGGTCGCCGACCGCGTCCACCACCCGCGCGCCCGCCTCCGCCGACGGGCCGACGCCGGGGGTGCGCTCGAAGTAGGGGTGGATCACCATCGCCCGGCTCTCCAGATCCGCCGCGCGCTCCAGGCAGAGGAGGAGCGCCGCGAGCGACACCATCCGCGTCTCCAGGTCCTCGGCGTCGAGGGCCGGAACGACGAAGGGCGCGTGGACCCAGTCCACCGCCAGCCCCGCCTCGCGGAGGGCGCCGCGCAGGCGGTCGAACGGCTCGCGGCGGACGTAGGTGTCCCCGCGGCGGCCGAACTCGCCCAGGCTCACGTGGGTAAAGCCCGCGTCCTTCAGGACGGGCAGCAGCGCCTCCGGCGGCTCGCCCACCACCAGCGACGCGTTGCACGAGCACTCCATGGGGCAGATCCTCGTCGGGGGCGCTCCCCGGTCAGCCGCCCAGGGTTTCGTGGACGAAGTCGGCGTCGCGGCGGGCGTGCTCCAGGACGGCCGGCAGGCTGAATTCCTTCGCCGGGCGGGTGCAGTCCTGCACGAACTCGATGCCCCAGGTGGCCGCCGGGTTGGCCGCGGCGATGCGGGGGATGAGCGCCGCGTAGTCGATGTCGGCCTCCGCCAGCGGGCAGAAGGCGAAGCCGTCGTCGGTCCGCTTGCGGCCCTGCAGGTGGACGTGGCGGATGCGTCCGGCGAAGCGGTCGGCCAGGGCGGCGGCCGCCTGGCTGTCGGCGAAGTCGAAGGGCTGGTAGCAGATGCCGATCCGGTCGAAGCCGTGCTCGGCCAGGAACTGCTCGCCCGTCTCCACGGGCTGGAAGAGCGTGCCGCCGTGCAGCTCCACCGAGAGATCGACGCCGTTGTCGGCGGCCTCCTTTTCCAGCCGCCGCAGCCGCCGCGCCGTGCGGGCCACCAGCGCCTCGTCGGCGTCGGTTCCGCTAACGCGGCCGAGAAAGATCTTCAGCATCGGCGCGCCCAGGACCACCGTCTTCTCCAGGATGTCCATCTGGGTCTGCCAGGCCTCGTCGTCGGCCGCGCCCTCGTGGTGGAATTCGGGATAGCCCCCCACCACGCCGAAGCGCAGCCCCATCCCGTCGGCGCGTTTCCAGAGGTCGCGCACCGCGTCCACCGTTTCGCGCGTGAGGTGGTGCTGCCACACCTCCAGCGTCCGGAACCCCGCGGTGCGGACCGGATCGAGGAGATCGCCCAGCCCGTAGTGCGGGATCTTCTCCGCGGTCCAGCGGTTCGGTTCGAGCGCGATCGTGTTGAGCAGTACCTCCGCCATGGCGGATCCTTTCGTCTGATCTGCGAACCGTTCAGAGCGTCTGCAGGTGGAAGCCTCCGTCGACGTTGATCACCTCGCCGGTGGAGAAGGGGAAGGCCCCGCCCGCGATGCTCGCCACCGCGCGGCCGATGTCCTCGGGGGTGCCCCAGCGCCGGATGGGGGTGAGCCCGTCGGCGATGAGCTTGTCGTACTTCTCGGTGACGGCGCTGGTCATGTCGGTGGCGATGATGCCGGGGCGCACCTCGTAGACCAGGATCCCTTCCTCGGCGAGGCGGGCGGCGTAGAGGGCGGTCATCATCGCGATGCCGGCCTTGCTGACGCAGTAGTCGCCGCGGCTCGTGCTCGCGGCGTAGGCGCTGATGGACGAGACGTTCACGATGCGCGGCGCGAAGTCCTCCAGTCCGCCGTCCTTGAGGGCGATCATCTCGCGCGCGACCCGCTGGGTCAGGAAGTACGGGCCCTTCAGGTTGATGGCGATCAGCCGGTCAAAGCTCTCCTCGTCCGCCTCCAGGATGTCGGCCCGCACCTTGGGCGCCACCCCCGCGTTGTTGACCAGCAGGTCCAGCCGTCCCTCGCGTTCCAGCACCGCGTCGACCATGGCGTTGCGGTCGTCCGCCCTGGAGATGTCCGCGCCGAAGGCCCAGGCGCGCCCGCCCTGCGCCTCGATCTGCTGCACGGCTTCGCTCCCGCGTTCGGTGGTCGTGGCGTTCACCACCACGGCGAAGCCTGCGTCCGCCAGCGCCAGGGCGATGCCCCGCCCGATGCCGCGTCCCGATCCGGTGACCAGCGCTACCCGTTCCGCCATTGTTGCTTCCTTTGCTCCAGAGCTGTCCGTGTCGAGCGTTTTGCGGTCGGAACGGTTCGGCGGCCGGGGCCGCGGCCGCTCCGGAACGCTTCGGTTTATGCCACCGCCGCCATGACGTCGCGGGCAATGGCCTCGATCCGGTCCCAGGCCTCGTCCCGGATCAGATCCCCCTTGCACGGGGCCGAGAGCCCGACCGCGATGGCTCCGGCGGCGAGGTAGCCTCCCGCGTTCTCCGCCGAGACGCCGCCCGTGGGCAGGAAGTCCACACCCGGAAAGGGCCCCTTCAGCGCCTTCATGTACGCGACCCCGCCCAGCGACTCGGCCGGAAAGAGCTTCAGCGCCGCGACCGCCGGGTGGCTCTGCGCCGCCATCAGTTCGGTCGGCGTGGCGATGCCCGGCAGGTAGGGCAGGTCCGCCGCCCCGCAGGCGTCGGCGATGGCGGGGCTGTAGCCGGGCGAGACGGCGAAGCGCGCGCCGGCGTCCTTGGCCACCGCCACCTGGTCCACCGCCACCAGCGTCCCGACCCCGGCATAGGCCCCGTCCAGCGCAGCCACGCCGGCCAGCGCTTTGGCCCAGTCGGTGGTCGTGGTGGTGATCTCCATCGCCCGCATGCCGCCGCGCAGCATGGCCTCGCAGGCGCGGATGGCGCCGTCGGCACTCGGCGCCCGGAGGACGGCAACCGCACGCAACTCCTTGATTTCTTTCAGAATACGTTCGCGATCCATGCTCATCGAAGGTGTACTCCTGAAGATCGAGACCGGGTGCGGGCTGCCGGATAGATCCATCAACCCACGCCGAAAAGTCACTTAACGGTCTGTTTTCCCTTTAGGTTGCGTCCAATTCAGTCGTAAAATCCCAATACGGGTGGTTCGGGTCGGACCCCGTCGGAGCGCGGGGTCCGGCCTGTAGCCCAGTAAACCGGAACGCCCCCGCCCTGTCAAGACGAGACGCGGGTTGGCTGCAATTCCGTGCGGAACGGCCGGTGTATAGGCTGGGGTCTTTCGGTCGGAAAAGTGGAAAAAGGGCTTGACTTCCCCCCGGGGCGCGCCTTACATATGCGCCTCAAGAGGACGCGTGTATCGCTTGCCCGGGTAAGGTGTGATTCCCGGACAGCGGTGGCGGATCCGGGAGATCGGACAGTTCCGCGGTCGGCTGGGGCGCATTGCCGGCGCGGACCGAACAGCGAGAGATGAGGCGACACCATGAGCAGAGTCTGTGAATCCTGCGGCAAGGGCATCAGCTTCGGCCGCCAGTATTGCCGCCGCGGTCTGGCGCGCGCCAAGGGCGGCGCCGGCCAGAAGGTGACGGGCAAGACCAACCGGACCTTTGCGCCGAACCTGCAGAAGGTTCGGGTCTGCACCGAGAGCGGCGCGGTTCGCCGCATGCGCGTCTGCACCGAGTGCATCAAGAAGGGGCGCATCCGCAAGGCGGTGGGCGTGGGCAGGCGGAAGGCGGCCCCCGCCGGCAAGTAGGGTCTCCGGCAAACGGATTTCGACGAGAATCTTTCGTTACGGTTCCACGGAGTGACACGGACGGGATAGACAAAACAGGGTATTGGAGAACAAAGGAGGACGGTTCGGAGGAGAACGAACGGAAACACGTGTAGCTTGGGGGAGCGCCCGCGTGGCGCTCGACAGCGTCCGGCTGGGGTCCGCAAAGAACTCGGGGCGATTGGGTCAGGCGGAACCGGAGCGCTGCAGCAGGAAACGGTTTGGAAATTTTGGCAAAAGTTTAAGGAGAACAGAGCAATGCGAACGGCAACCAAGATGCTGATGTGCCTCGCAGCCGTGCTGGTCCTGACGGCCACGACGGTGCGCGCGGACGACCCGGCGGAGATTGCGGACCTGCAGAGCCGCATCGCGACGCTGGAAGCGAAGATGATGGCGCCGGCGGGTGGTGGCGACGCCGAGACGCTGACGAGCATGTACAAGAAGGGCGTCATCAAGCTCGGTGGTGAGTTCAAGGTCAATGTCGAGCACCGCCACACCGAGAACGCCGACGACCCCAATGACGAAGTGGACCAGACGATCTGGTCGGAAGAGATCGACCTCTTCATGCGCGTCGACGCCGGCGCGGACAGCTACGCGCACTTCAAGTTCGAGATGGACAAGGGCGCCCCGAACCTCGTGGACGAGGCGTACTACATGTGGAAGAACGTCCGCGGCTCGGGCTGGTCGATCATGCTCGGCCTCGGCGACGTGCCCTTCGGCCAGTACGAAGGCAACGCCTACATGGATCCGTGCTCGGACGGCGGGGCGCTGTTGAAGGACACCCCCGGCGGCGACGAC
>CAZKKD010000325.1:0-5112 GCA_964553265.1 uncultured Planctomycetales bacterium
GACGAACGGGTGAACTTGACCGAATGGCGGGCGCTGTACCAGTTCGGACGGAATTTGTCGCTGGTACGGGGGAACCTGCGGCCGCGGCTCTACGAATTGCTGACGGCGGCGAAGGCATCGGTGAACGATGACTTCGGGGCAATCGCGCTCGAGTGCGCGCTGTCGTATCCTCCGAATACGGAGAAAGATGATCTGCCCGATTTTCTCCGCGATGAGGACGAGGAGGAGGGGCTTTCCGGCCGTGATCATAAAAGTCTGAATGTGTATTGCGACTTCGGCGGGTGCGTGGAGCGGCTGACTCACGGGTATCCGTTTCCGGAACTGACGGAGCTGGAGTTCCATTTCCGCCGGCGCCGCCCAACGGTGGAGGAGCGTGAGGCCTGGCGCGATGCGTTCGCCATGGATGTGTGGATGGGCGAAGGAATTTGCTCCTGGCCGCCGGAGGATGTATTCATCGAAACCTTTTTCCGTAACATCCGCAAGCGCGCGCACCAGCAGATCGGCGAGATGCACACAGTGACCGAGGAGTTTACGTCGAGCGTGCTCGACGGGCTGGACGTGCGGGAGACGATGAGGCGCTGGCACGAGAACAAGCTGTTCGTGAAGCGCGAACGCACCCCGCCGGGGCGGGTGGGGCCGGTGGTGCTGATCTGGCGCGATATGCCGCTCGAGCGCGAGAACGTGTGGAAGACAACGCTCTACGCGGAGAACCAGAACGAGTCGGATATCTCGATATACTGCCGGCGGTTCGGCGAGGAAATGGTGGGGCCGGGTATTACGCGGACGGAGTACTACGGCATTCTTTCTGTCTTTCCGGCGGCGCAGATCCCGGACGTTTGGATGTTCCCGCACCTTTGGCATTGGAACACTTGTTCGCGGTTGCTGCTGGCGGCGGCGATAATGCTGACCGAGGAGCGCTACGTCGCCTACGTGGCGAAGCACCCTCCGGACGCGGAGTTGCGGCTTTTCGCCCGGCGGCACGGGCGGCACATTATCTATCTTCCGCTGGGCACGTTCAGCCGGTCCTTGCTCAAACGCGCCCGTCAGTGTCATATTCTCGCCAGCAAACAGGTCCGCCAGTGGGCAGCCGATTACATCCCGGAACTCTAATTATTTAATGAACAACATCCTCAGCCAGCGAAAAACGAAGACCGTCCTCACGGTCAGCCAACTTACCTTTCAGATTCGATCGCAACTGGAGGACCGCTTCCCGGATGTCTCGGTTGTGGGGGAGATCAGCAACTGGACTGTGGCGGGGTCTGGCCATGCGTACTTTTCGATCAAGGACGAGGGGGCGCTGCTTAGCTGTGTGATGTGGCGCGCCGGCCGGATGCAGCTGGAGTTCGAGCCGGCCGAGGGCGATGAGGTGGAATGCCACGGCCGGATCAGCGTTTTCGACAGGCGCGGCCAGTACCAGTTGAACGTGGGGGCGATGACGCGGCAGGGCGACGGGGTCCTGTGGCAGCAATTCCAGGAGCTGAAGGCAAAGCTGGAGAAGGAAGGGCTTTTCGCGCCGGAACGCAAGCGGGCGTTACCACTCTTTCCGAAGTGCATCGGTGTTGTGACATCGCCTGCCGGGGCGGCGATCCGGGATATTCTGAACATCCTCGGGCGGCGGGCGCCGTCGGTGCCGGTGTTGATTTTTCCGGCGCGGGTCCAGGGCCAGGGCGCGGCGCGGGAACTGGCCGAGGGTGTGAGAAAGCTCGCCCGGTCCGGCCGGGTCGACACAATCATTGTCGGGCGCGGCGGCGGGTCGCTGGAGGACCTGTGGGAATTTAATGATGAAGGCCTGGCGCGGGCGATCCATGTGTCGCCAGTCCCTGTGATCTCGGCCGTCGGCCATGAGGTGGACTTCAGCATTTCGGACTTTGTGGCGGACCTGCGCGCGCCGACGCCCTCGGCCGCGGCGGAATTGGTGAGCGAGGGGTATGTGGATGTGCGCGAACGGCTTTTGGACGGCATTGCGCGTTCGCGGCGGGTGGCGGAGGGGCGGCTGCGCGAGATGCGGCACCGGACAGTGGGCCTCGCGAACAGCCACGCGCTGCGGCGGCCGGAGCTTCAGCTCCGCGATTACCAGCAGCGGGTGGACCTGGCGGTGCGGCGGTTGCCGGAACTGGTGGGGCGGCGGCACGACCAGATGCGGTCGGACGTGCGGCGGCTGGTGGGGTCGCTGGAGGGGCATAATCCGCAACTCATCCTCCAAAAAGGCTATGCCATTGTCCGCCGCGCGCGCGACGGACGGGTGCTCCCGAGCGCGGAGAAGCTGAAGAAGCCGCCGACGATCTGCTGGCTCACCGACGCGATGATGAACAGTCCGACGCCGGAGCCGACCCCCCACTTGCTCACGATCTCGTCCAAGAACAGGATGAGGACGCCGCCGACGAAGATCTGCGCGAAGATCAGCGCCTGAACGCCGAACGTACCGATCCCGAGCGCCTGTCCGACGGCCTCGTCGGCCGGAAGGAACCCCCCGGTGAACACCATCGGCGCCGCCGTGAGAGCGGTGACGATGACCACCAGCAGCTTCTGGAGGCCCTGATACAGGACCTGGTCACGCGGGTCGTTCTCCCCGGCGCCGCCGAGGATGGGAAGGCGGCCCACCGACCGCCCCGGCAGCGACTCGAGATCCGCCAGCGTCCGGCGGTACGTCGGCGCCAGGCTTTCCAGGCAGGTGCGGACGAACTGCCCGGGCTTCTCGGGCACGGGTTGGCCGGTCTGTTTCGCGTACGCCTTGACCTTCTCCAGCATCCCGCCGGGCGAGGCGAACGGCTCGTGGTCCGGGTCCACCAGCGTGCGGAAGGCCTTGGCCTTCTTCGCCATGTCCGTGAGCTGGGCGTAGTCGTAGCTCTGCCCCTGCGCCTCATAGGCCCGGCGGACCTCCTGCACCAGCCAGAGTCCGGAGATGTTCTTCAGCAGGCGGATCTTCCCGCCCACGCCCCGCTCGTTGGTGAAACCCGCCGCGCGGGCCTGCTCGGTGACGATCGGCTCGTCCATCTCCGCGCCCAGCAGCGACCACGTCCCGCTGGAGAGGTACGCCCAGTCGGCCGCATCCGCCGCGACGGGCACCGCCGCGACCGCGCTGGCCGTGTCGTGCGAGCCGGGGACGATCACGTCCAGTTCCGGCACGCCCGCCGCCTTCGCAAGCTCGCCGCGGAGTTGGCCGATCTTTGTCCCCGCCGGCACCGGCTCGTGCAGGATGTGGCGGGGCAGGCCCAGCTCACGCAGCAGCCGTTCGTGCCACTGGCCCGTCCGCGGATCGACCATCTGCGTCGTCGACGCGACCGTCGCTTCGTTTCTCGGCTCGCCGCTGAAGAAATAGTGCAGCAGGTCCGGCATGTTGAGCATATGGGCGGCGTGGTCGAGAACCATCGGCTCGCGATCCCGCATGCCCACGAGCTGGTACAGCGTGTTGAACGGCAGGAACTGGATGCCCGTTGCCTCGTAGATTGCCTCTTCGCCCAGGTAGTCGACGGTCTTCTGCATCACGACCGGATGGTGCTCGTCGCGGTAGGCGTGGGGGATGCCCAGCACCTGCCCGGACCGGCCGACCAGAGCGAAGTCCACGCCCCACGTATCCACCCCGAGGCTCACCAGGTCGATCTCCATCTGCCGGGCCTTCTCCCCGGCCCGGCGAAGGCCCTCCAGCAGGTTCGACCACAGCCCCGTGAGGTCCCAGTGCAGACCCGATGGCAGGCGGACCGGACGGTTGGCGAAGCGGTTGATCTCGATCAGCTCCAGCCGCCGATCATCGTCGAGTACGCCGAGCATCGTCCGGCCGGACTCGGCACCGAGGTCGAAAGCGATGTAGCCATGACGGGTCATGAGGCAGGATCCTCCGGGAGGAATAGGTTGGGTGTCAGTCTAGTGCGTCAAGCGCGGCGGGGAAACGCGGGATGGTCAAACGCATGAACAGGCCAATGTCCTACACGCAAGTGAGTCTGCCCTGTGCGAGGTGCTCACCTCTTCTCCGGCGGCCGCTTCATTACCCGGGCCGCGCTGATGAAGTACGGAACGCCGCTGATGACCGTGACGATCACGGTCGCATAGACCAGCGTGTTGCGCAACGTCCGCGCCCAGTACATGCCCTCCCGCACCGGGTCCAGCCAGACCAGGATGAGCACGATCGGGATCACCGCCGACTGAAGGATCATCTTCAGCTTGCCCCAGAGATTCGCCGAGAACTTGATGCCCTGGCCTTCCAGTTCGCCGCGGACGCTGGTGACCAGCATTTCCCGGGCGAGCATCACCACGACCATCCACGGGTACACGCCGCTGACCATGTTCAGGAACTCGTCCGCCCGGCTGGGGATGACGAACCGCGGCCCGGCCAGATAAATGAACGCGCCGATGATCAGGATCTTGTCGCAGAACGGGTCCATGATCCGGCCGAACACGCTCTCGACCTGCCACTTCCGCGCGAGGTAGCCGTCCATCGCATCGGTGGCGGCAGCGAGGATGAACAGCACCGTCGCGATGGGCAGGTAGAAGTGGACGGCCGGGTTGCCGTAGCGGTACTGATTCAGCGCGAGCAGGAACGCCGCGGTGAGCACCAGCCGGGCGAGCGTCAGCGCATTGGGCACCTGCCGATAGTCCATTGCCTGCCTATGGTAACGCCCGCCCCACCTCGCTGCGGAAGACCGGGCGCTCCGCCGGCGCTCGTCAATCCTTTGCTGGCTCGTCCGGTCCGGCGAGTTGCACGGTGGCCTCGGGCGGATCCCGGGTCAGGCTGACGGTCGCGGTGTGGTCGCCCACGGTGATGCGATACGTGCCGGGGAAGCCGCGGAACCGCAGCGAGCCGTCGGAGCCGAGCGTCGCCTGCCCGGCGGTGTGCCACTCGGTGTCGATCAGCCGCATGTACGCTTCCGCGGCGGGACGCGGAGTCCAGTCGGCCCGCCACAGGGCAGCGTTCCGGCGCCAGTGGGCGTTTTCGTAGAAACCCCACATGTAGATCCCCGCCACGGCAGGATGGGCGAAACAGACGCGGTAGAACCGGCGGAGTTGCTCGGCCTGCTCCTGGTCGGTCATGCCTTTGTAATGCAGGTCGAACTCGGTGATCTTCACCGGCAGGCCGAACTGCCCGTGGTAGGCCAGGGCGAGGAATTCATCGACCAT
>CAZKKD010000326.1:0-5108 GCA_964553265.1 uncultured Planctomycetales bacterium
GCGCGAAGATCGACATGGCCCATCCGAACCTCAACATGCGCGACCCGGTGATGTACCGCATCCAGAACGCGCCGCACCACCGGCAGGGCGACGCGTGGCGCATCTATCCGATGTACGACTGGGCGCACGGGCTGGAGGACTCCATCGAGGGGATCACGCACAGCCTCTGCAGCCTGGAGTACGAGAACCACCGTCCGCTCTACGACTGGTTCCTCGACCGCCTCGGCATCTACCACCCGCGGCAGATCGAGTTCGCCCGCCTCAACCTGTCGCACACCGTCCTCAGCAAGCGGCGGCTCATCCGCCTGGTGCGCGAGGGGCACGTCGACGGCTGGGACGATCCGCGCATGCCCACCCTCTGCGGCCTGCGGCGCCGGGGCTGCCCGCCGGAGGCGATCCGCGAGTTCTGCCGCCGCATCGGCGTGGCGAAGACGGACTCGCTGGTCGAGATGGCGCTGCTGGAGCACTGCATTCGCGAGGAGCTGAACCGCACCGCGCAGCGCGTCATGGGGGTGCTCGACCCGCTCAAGGTGGTGATCGAAAACTATCCCGAAGGCGAAGAGGAAACCCTGGGGGCCGTCAACAACCCCGAGGACCCCGCCGCCGGCGTGCGGCAGGTCCCGTTCGGACGGGAGCTCTGGATCGAGCGGGAAGACTTCATGGAGGACCCGCCGCGAAAGTTTTTCCGCCTCGCGCCGGGACGGGAGGTGCGCCTGCGCTACGCCTACTTCATCACCTGCACCGACGTGGTGAAGAACGACGCCGGCGAGGTGGTGGAGCTCCGCTGCACCTACGATCCCGCCACGCGCGGCGGCGACGCCCCCGACGGCCGCAAGGTGAAGGGGACGCTCCACTGGGTCTCCGCCCGGCACGCCGTCGCCTGCGCGGCGCACCTCTACGAGCCACTCTTCACCACGCCGCGCCCGGGCCAGGGGAAGGAGGACTTCCTGGAGGACCTCAACCCCGCGTCGCGGACGGTGGTCGACCCCTGCTGGGCCGAGCCGGCCGTCGCCGCATTGCCCGCAGGCGCGCGGATGCAGTTCGAGCGCAAAGGCTATTTCGCGGTCGATCCGGACACGACCGACGCGAAGCCGGTTCTCCACCGCATCGTCACGCTCAAGGATTCCTGGAAGAAGCAGAACCCGCAGGCCCCGTCCGGCGCGAAGAAGCCGGGCCGCCGCCGCCGCAATCGGGGCGGCTGACGCAGCCGTCCGCGCAGACCCCGGAGACCCGTCCCATGTCCGACACCGTGACGCACGACCAGATCGACGCCATTCTCGACCGCCTCGGCCGCGGCCCGGAGATGGCCATCCCGCTTTTGCAGGCGGTCCAGCGCGAGGCGGGATACGTGCCCCGCGACGCGATGGAGTACATCGTCGCCCACAGCGAGATCGACGCCGCGCAGCTCTACGGCGTCGCGACCTTCTACACCCAGTTCCGCCTCACCCCCGTCGGCCGGCGCCGCATCCGCGTCTGCCACGGCACCGCCTGCCACGTGGCCGGGGCGACCGAGGTGAGCGAGGCCGTCCGCGACGAGCTGGGCCTCGCCGACGGGGAGGACACCACCGCCGACCGCTTCGCGACCGTCGAGGAGGTGGCCTGCCTCGGGTGCTGCAGCCTCGCCCCGGTGGCGATGGTGGACGAGACGAGCCACGGCAAACTGACCCCCGACACGGCGCGGGCGCTGGTCCGCCGGCTGCGCGAAGACGACGCCGCCGACGGCTCCGCCGCCTGAAAGCCTATCGGGACAGGCGCTGAGGACGCACCCTCAGGCGGCGGCCGCGGTCGGGACGTTCTCCCCACGCACCGTTCAGGAATTCGGGTTCTTCCGTGCGCGGAAGACGCGCTCTGGTCCGCCGGCCTTCCGCGCGCCGGCAGCCTTGCGCGCTTCCTCGTAGAGGATGGCCTGGCTGCGGCGCTCCTTCTGCCGGCCGGCGGGGGACCGCCGGACGTACTCGCTGTCCCGCAGGTCCCAGGCGTGGCAGTTGTCCGTCAGGGCCACGTCGAGAATGTGGAGCACGTCGCGCTTCACCGCCTCGTCGAGGAGGGGGAAGAAGAGCTCCAGGCGGCGGTCGAGGTTGCGCTCCATGCAGTCGGCGCTGGCGAGGTACACCTCGTCCTGCCCGCCGTTCTGGAAGTGGTAGATGCGGCTGTGCTCGAGGAAGCGGTCGAGAATGCTGATGAGCGCAATCCGTTCCGAGAGCCCCTCCACCCCGGCGCGGAGCCGGCAGAGCCCCCGGACCACCAGCTCCACCTCCACCCCCGCCCGGCTCGCGCGGTAGAGCGCGTCGATCACCTCCGCGTCGATGATGGCGTTGGCCTTGATGCGGATGCGGCCGGGGGTCTCGTCGGTGTGCTTCTCGATCTCGCGCTCGATGAGGCCCAGGATGCGCTGACGCAGGCCGGTGGGCGCCATCTCGATGCGGTGGAAGGTGGGCGGCAGCGAGTAGCCGGTGATGACGTTGAAGAAGGCGCTCAGGTCGCTGCCGAACTCCGGCCGCGCGGTGAAGTAGCCGACGTCGGTGTAGACGCGCGCGGTGGAGTCGTTGTAGTTGCCGGTCGGGAGGTGGGCGTAGCGGCGGATGCCGTCGGGTTCGCGCCGCACCACCAGGAGCGCCTTCGAGTGCGTCTTGTACCCCACCACCCCGTAGATGACGTGCGCCCCCGCGCGCTCCAGGCGCCGGGCCCACTGGATGTTCGCCTCCTCGTCGAAGCGGGCCTTCAGCTCCACGAGCGCGGTCACCTGCTTGCCCGCCTCGGCCGCGCGCATGAGCGCCTGGACGATGGGGCTGTCGCCGGAGACGCGGTAGAGCGTAATCTTGATCGCCAGCACGTCCGGGTCCGCGGCCGCGCGCTCCACCAGCTCCACCACCGGGTCGAACATGTGGTAGGGGTGGTGGAGGACAAAGTCCTGTTCGCGCATGAGGGCGAAGATGTCGTGCTCGCCGCCGAGGAAGAGGGGGTGCGGCACCGGCGGCCAGGGCGCGTAGCAGAGGTCGGGCCGGTCGACGAGGCCGACGAGGCCGAAGAGCCCCTTCAGGTCGACGAACGCGCCGGCGCGGTAGACCTCCGCCTCCTCGACCTCCAGGTAGCCGCAGAGCAGCTCGACGATGGGCTCGGGGGTGTCGGCCTCCACCTCCAGCCGCACCGGCGCGCCGTGGCGGCGGTTGCGGAGCTGCTCCTCGAGCGCGGCCAGGAGGTTCTCGGCCTGCTCCTCGTCGACGGTGATGTCGGCGTCGCGGGTGACGCGGAAGGCATGCGCGCTCTCGATGTCGTAGCCGCGCAGGATCTCGTGCGCGTTTTCGCGGATGAGGTCCTCCAGGAGCGCATAGCGCGCCGTCTCCCCGTCGGCCGGCAGACGGAAGAAGCGGGGAAAGACCGGCGGCGCCTGCACGAGCACCGTGTCGGTCTGGTTGTAGAACTGCTGATCCGCGCCCGGCCGGGCCCGGATGCGCAGGAGAAGAAAGATCGAGCAGTTGGCCAACAGCGGGAACGGGTGCGCCGGGTCCACCGCCAGCGGCGTGAGCGCGGGGGCAATCTGCTCGCGGAAGACGGTGGCCGCGGTCTCGCGGTCCGCGTCGGTGTAGGCGGCCGGCCGGACGATGTGAACGCCCTCGGCCGCCAGCGCGGGCAGAACCGCGTCGTTGAGGCAGGCGTACTGCCGATCGACGAGCGCATGGGCGGCCTCGGCAATGCGGGCCAGCACCTGGCGCGGCGGGGTGCGATCCGGGCCGAGCGGCCCCGCCTTCGCCTCCACCGCGCGGTGGGTGAGCGCCACCCGCACCATGAAAAACTCGTCCAGGTTGCTGCTGACGATGCCGAGAAAGCGCAGCCGCTCCAGCGGGGGAATCTCGTCCCGCTCCGCCTCGGCGAGGACGCGGCGGTTGAACTGCAGGAAGCTGAGCTCCCGGTTGAGGAAGTGTTCGGGGGCAAACTGGCTCATCGGTGTCTCCTCGTCCGGCACGGCGGGGCCGCGCACGGGGGTCAGCCCATGTAGCGCCGCAGGTTGATGCGCAGCCCCGTAAGGTCCACGAACAGCGTGCCCTTGCGGCGGATGGCGTCCTTCTCGACCGTCAGGTCGCCCGACGCCTCCGCCGCGATGTCCAGCGTCTCCTCGCCGATGGAGACATGCAGCGTGCGGACGCGCTCCTCGTGCTCGCGGTCGAGCGCGTCGGCGAGGCGGAGGAGGCTGGCGAGCTTTGCCACGCGCAGGCGCTCGCGGCGGGTGAGGCTGGCGTATTCCGGGTGCGTCTCCCGCGGGCGGCCCTTGCGGTGGTAGCGCACCAGGAGGGCGATGAGGTTCCGCTCCTCCTCGCTGAAGCCCATCAGGTCGCTGTGGATGACGATGTAGTGCCCGTGCTTGTGGTGGTCGTTGTCGTTGATGAAGCGGCCGACGTCGTGAAGGATGGCCCCGATCTCGAGGTAGATGCGGTCCCGCTCGGTCAGGTCCAGGTAGTCGCTGAGCCCGTCGAAGAGCTGGCGGCAGAGGTTGGTGACCTGCAGCGAATGCCCGCCCTCGGAGTGGTACTTGCGCGCCAGGCTCATCGCCGCGTTCTTGATCTGCTCGCGGAAGACGTCGAACGGGTCCTGCCCCCGCAGGCGGATGAGCTGGTCGAGGAAGAGGCCGCTGACCAGGTCCACCTCGGGCAGGAAGATGCGGCTGACCGGTACGGTGTCCAGAAAGCTCTCCAGCGTCAGGAGCGCCGGCTGCAGGAGCTCGGCATCGCTCTGGCTCACGCCGAAGCGCGCGGCCAGGGCCTCGCCGCACTGTTCGCCGGCGTCGGCGGCGGCGGTGCGGACGGCCTCCACCGGGACGCGCAGCCCGTGCGGCGCCGTTTCGGCGCCCGGCTCGTGGAGGAGGGCGCGGGCGAGGACGCTGTTGATGACCAGGAGCTCCCGGATCGGGAGGCCGCGGTAGAGATCGTGCGCCGAGTTGACCACGTTGTGGATGATGCTCGTCAGGAGCGCATGCTCGTTCTGGCAGTCGGCCGCCCCGACGCTGTAGAAGAGGCGCGCCGTGCCCAGGCGCCGGGCTCCCGCCAGGCGCACGCGCGTGCCCTCGGGCGCCCTGATCTCGGTCGAACCCGCGCCGAGGTCGCGGACGAGCG
>CAZKKD010000327.1:0-5087 GCA_964553265.1 uncultured Planctomycetales bacterium
GGCCGAGCGGCGGGCGTAGGCGCCGGCCATTGCCGGCGGCGCATGCAAAGTCGCGGTCATGCCAATCTCCCCGACTCGCACAGCGACGCCCCAACGCGACGGGCCGACGTCATCGCCCCCTACGGCGCGGCGGGCGGACGCTGGCTGGCCTCGCGCCACTCCCGGATCTTGTCGGGTGTCATGGTGTCGAGGCACCACTTCGCCAATACGCGGATGGAAGGAACGGGGTCCTCGTTCGCCATGCGCTGCAGCGCTTCGCGGGCGCGCGCCTGCTGGGCCGCGTCGGTGTTCCATGTCTCCCCGTTGGTCGAGGGCCAGCCGTTCTGCAGTACGCCGAGATTGACCGCCGCTTCCTGCCGCCACACCGGGTCGGCGTCCTGTTCGGCGCAGACGGCACAGGCATACAGACTGCGGAAGTCTTCCCACTTGCCGAGGAGGAACTTGCTCTTGTAGGCCACCGCCTTCATGATGCCGAAGAGAAACTTGCGGTAGTCGCGACAGCGGTTGGCCCGCGGCATGTCCATCTGGCGGGTGGCGAATTTCTCCAGGGCGCCCACCCCTTTCGCCTGGAGGGTCAGTCCCAGCGAATAGACACCGATGTCGGGACGATCTTCGGTGAGGTGCCAGCCGAGAACGATGAGCGCACGCAGGTAGCGCTCCGCTTCGGCGGCGCGCATGGCGAGCTCGGCCTTGTTCGCAGCCTTGACGAGTGCATCCGCATACGCGAGGAAGATGACCGGGTGCACCGTCTCCGGCCGGAACGTCTCCATCGGGGGAAAGTGATCGGGCGCCAGGGAGCAGTCGGCAAGCTTCGCCCCGGCCAGGATCTCCGAGAGCCCCTTCGCGTCGAGACGGACCGCATTGCTCCCCTCTTTCCGATCTTCCTTGTACAACTCGCGAAGGCGGGCGTAGTGGACGGCAGCGTTGCCCTTCCCGTCCGGAAGCGGGACGATCTCATCGACCCCCTTGTCGGTTTCCCAGCGCGTCAGGTCCAGTTCCTGTGCGACCGCTTTCTGGAGCGGATTGGGGTACGCTTCCGCTGCGGCCTCTCCGCCGCGGGCCGACGCGCTCACCGCCAGCACGGACACGAAAAGCAGCACGGCCGCCGGCGATTGCAGCGCAAAGCGGGCGGCCAACCGGTGGAGATCTTCCGACGGGCGGGCGGGACAAATCGACATCTGCATGGCGAATTTCCGGTTCTCTGAAAGACCGGGACGGAACAGGCCCGTCCGGGATGAGGATCGGGTCAGTCGACCCGCTGCAGGTACATGCCGCTTTCGGGGAGGGTCACCCCCTCCGGCGGCTCCGTCTGCCGGAAGCCGAGCGCAGCGAAGAGGGCCGCGTTCTCGACGCAGGGCCCCGGCGCCACCGCCCAGACCGGCGAAAGATTGTGTTCCCCGGCGAAGGCCAGGGCCGTCTCGCACAAGCTGCGTCCGAGGCCTAGCCCCCGCCACGCGGGAGCCAGGTAGAGCCGCCGCAGTTCCGCGCCGCCGCAGCCGTCGGGCCGGATGCCGACGCAGCCGCTCACCGCGCCGTTGCACTCCAATACCCAGAACTCCCCGCCGGGCGCGCGATAGGCCTCGTCGATGCGGACCAGGTCGGCGTCGTCGCCCGTCTCGTCAAAGGCAAGACCCAGCGTTGCGTGCACCGCGCCCACGATGTTGCACAGGAGCCACGCGTCGTCGGCCGTCGCCGGTCGTATGTCGTATCCGCTCCGCAAACCCCGCAGTCCTTCCCGCCCGCGCGCCCATCCGCCGCGGCCTACTCGATGCCGCCGAAGCTGTCCTCCACCAGGTCCACCAGGGCGCGGCAGGCCTCCTCGGCGTCGGATCCTTCGGTCTCGACGGTGATCTCGTCGCCCTGCACCGCCCCGAGCGTGAGCAGTCCCATGGGGCTCGTCGCCTCGACGCGCTGTCCGTTGGCGCAGACGAAAACCCGGCTCTCGAACTGCTGCGCCAACTCCATGAAGCGCGTACTCGGCCGGACGTGAAATCCGAGCCGGTTTTGAATCGTCACCGTCCCGCTCGCCATGGCTATGTGTTCTCCGTCCCCGGTGCGGGGTCAGATTCGCCCGCGCATGCGGGGATGGAAGTGCGCTTCCACCCCGGCGCAGAGCGCGTGGTACAGGGCGACATGCTCCTCCTGGACATCGCGGGTCCGCTGTCCGGGCGCGACGACGGCAATCTCCACCTCGCCCCGCAGCACGCCGCCCCCCTTGCCGAGAAAGGGGATGGTCGCCGCTTCCCGCGCGCGGGCGGCCGAACAGGCGAGGCGCAGATCGTCGGCATCGCCGCTGGTCGAGAGCACCAAGAGCACGTCCCCCGGCCGGGCAAGGGCATAGCACTCCTGCGCGAACAGCAGTTCCGCGCGGGCGGTGTCGTTGAGGGTCGCGCTCGCCAGGCTTGCGTTGTTCCCCAGCACCACGGCCGGAAAGCCCTGCTCCAGCCCCGCGGCCAACGCTTCCCCCCCGGGCAGATCGGCAAAAGCGGCGCGCGCCTCGGGTGAGAGGCCACGGTCCCGCTCAAAGCTCTTCAGGAGCTCGCCCGAGATGTGCAGCGCATCGGCGAAGCTCCCCCCATTGCCGGCCAGGAGCAGCTTGCCCCCCGCTTCGAACGCCTCGACCAGGGCGACGTGCGCTTCCATGAGCCCGCCGAGGCAGTCGCCCAGGTCCGGCCGGCGCGCCACCAGGTCGGCGTAGGCCTGCCGCGCTTCGGTGCGGGCCGTGATGACGCTCATGGCCCGGCCGTGCGCCCCGGTCGCAACCAGCGCGTCCAACAACCGCTCGAACGGTTCGGCCGTCATGAAACCCCTCTCACGCCAATGGCTTCTGACCGTATTTTCCGGATGCCCCCGACCATCGTCAACCCTTTTCCGCAGGCCGGCCGGCGGGGCGCTCCAGACGGAGCGCGCGCTTCAATCCCCCCCGCGTCCGCCGCCCTGCCGGGCCACGAAGGCCGCCAGCTCCTCGGCGAGCGCCCGATGGGCCGGGTCCGAGAGCCCCGGGTCCGCGGCCAGGAGGTCGCGCGCCTCGGTCCGCGTCTGCTGCAGAACGGCAAAGTCGTCGACGATGCTCGCCAGCTCCAGCGCGCGCCCGTGCTGCCGCGTGCCGAGGAACTCCCCCTCCCCCCGGAGCCGCAGGTCGGCCTCGGCGATGCGGAAACCGTCGGTTTCGTTGACCAGCGTCTCCAGGCGCTCGCGGCTCACCGGGTTCTGGGCGTCGGAGAGGAGCACGCACCAGCCCTGCTCGGTCACGCGGGCGACCCGGCCGCGAAGCTGGTGGAGCTGCGCGAGGCCGAAGCGCTCGGCGTGCATCACCACCAGGAGCGTGGCGTTGGGCACGTCGACCCCGACCTCGATGACCACGGTACTCACCAGCGCGTCGAGCGCACCGGCCCGGAAGGCGTCCATCACCTCCTGCTGCTCCGGGCGCTTCATCCGCCCGTGGAGGAGCCCCAGCCGGTAACCGCGAAGCTCGCCGGTGCGGAGGCGCTCGAATTCCTCGGTCGCGCTCTTGAGGTCCAGGTCGGCGCTCTCCTCCACCAGCGGGCAGACGATGAAGGCCTGCCGCCCGCGGGTCAGTTCGCGCCGCAGGAAGTCGTAGACCTTCGGCCAGGCCTCCTGCGGCGGCGCGGCGGTGCGGACCGGCTTGCGCCCGGGCGGAAGGGCGTCGATGGTGGAGACGTCGAGGTCGCCGTAGAGCGTGAGCGCCAGGCTGCGGGGAATCGGCGTCGCCGTCATGACCAGCACGTCCGGCCGGCAGCCCTTCTCCCGCAGGACCGCGCGCTGGCGGACGCCGAAGCGGTGCTGCTCGTCGATGACGACGAAGGCGAGATCGCGAAAGGCGACGTCCTTCTGGATTGCGGCATGGGTGCCGATGACAATGTCCACCGCCCCGCCCCGGACGCCGGCCAGGAGGGCGTCGCGCTCGCCCTTGCGCATGCCGCCCACCAGCAGGCCCACGCGAACGCGGTTGCGCTCGGATCGCGAGAGGAACGCGTCGAAGGTGGCCGCGTGCTGGCGGGCGAGGAGCTCGGTCGGCGCCATGATGGCGGCCTGCCGGCCCGAGGCCACCGCCGCCAGCGCGGCGTAGAAGGCCACGGCGGTCTTGCCGCTGCCGACATCCCCCTGCAGCAGCCGGTTCATGGGGAGGGGGCGGGCCATGTCGGCCAGGATCTCCGCCAGCGCACGCTCCTGCGCAGCGGTGAGCGCAAACGGCAGGAGCCGCCGGATGCGCCGGTCGACGTGCGGCTCGACCCGGATGCCGACGCCCTCCGCCTCGTCCACCGCTTCGCGCCGGCGACGGGCGATGGCGAGCTGCAGGAGCATGCACTCATCGTACACCAGGCGCTCCCGCGCGCGGGCGGCCTCGGCCTCGTCGGCGGGGAAGTGCATGGCCGCCACCGCGGCGCGGCGCTCCATCAGGTGCCGTTCGCGGCGGTAGGCGTCCGGATAGAGCTCCGGCAGGAGCGGCAGGTGCGTGTCGATGGCCGCCTGGATCACCCGCCGCCAGGCCGACTGGTTGAGCGAGCCCGTCTCCGGGTAGACCGGCGCCATGCGGCCGATGGTCTCACCCGCCTCCTCGCCCGCACTCAGGAACTCTACCCGCGGGTGGACAATCTGGGGCCCGCCGTTGCGCTCGGTCACCTTGCCGTAGAGGAGGACGGTCCCGCCGGCGAAGCGGTCGAGAATCCACGGCGCGTTGAACCAGACGCCCTCGATGACCCCGGTCTCGTCCTCGAAGAGCACGGTCATGAGCTCGCGCCCGCCGCGGAGCTTGCGCGTGCGGCTCTCCAGCGGTTCGACCCGGAGGCTCACCGTCTCGCCCACGCTCCGGCGGGCCTCGGCGACGGTGACGAAGCCGGTCCGGTCGCTCATGCGGCGGGGAAAGGCGAAGAGGAGGTCGCGCGCAGTCGCCACCCCGAGCCGGGCAAAGTCCTCCGCCCGCCGCGGCCCCACCCCCTTGATGAACTGCACCGCATCGTCGAGATCGGGCACACCGCCGCCCTGTCGAAACTCAGCTTCGGCCACACGGGCGTCTACCGGCACGCGGACGCCCGGCCCCGCCAACCGCGGCGACGGCATGCCGC
>CAZKKD010000328.1:0-5084 GCA_964553265.1 uncultured Planctomycetales bacterium
GAACGTCGAGGCGGAGGAAGAGATGACCAACCTGATCGTTACGCAACGCGGCTACCAGGCCAAGGCGCGGATCATCCCCACGTCCGACGAAATGCTGCAGAACCTGCTGCAACTCAAGCGCTGATCCCAACTTTCCGGGGCGCCCGGCTCGTTGCGGCGGGCGCCCCCTCCTGCCGGCAGACCGAATGCTCCGCCGGAACGCGCATTCCTCACTTGCGCGGGCGGTACAGTCTGGTACCATGGCATGACGTCCGCCGCGGGTTGTGCGGCGACGGGGTTCCGCCTCTCCAAGCGAAAGGACTGCAACCGTGGACGCGATTCTCCTCTTTCCGGGACAGGGCTCACAGTCCGTGGGCATGGGACGCGCATTGACCCTCGCCAGCGAAGCGGCGCAGGACGTCTTCGCGCGCGCGGACGAAGCCCTGGGCGTTTCCATCTCCGAAATCTGCTTCGCCGGTCCGGAAGAAACGCTGACCCGTTCCGACAATGCGCAGCCAGCCATCACCACGGTGAACCTGGCGGTGCTGGCGGTCCTGCGCGAGCGCGGCGTCCGCCCCGTCGCCGTGGCCGGGCACAGCCTGGGCGAGTATGCGGCCGACTGCGCGGCCGGCGCCTTTGACGTCGCGACGACGGTGCGCCTGACCCGAAAGCGCGGCGAATGCATGCAGGCCTGCGCCGACCGCCGGCCCGGGGCCATGGTGGCCGTGATCGGCCTGGACATGGCCGGCGTCTCGACTGCCTGCGAAGAGGCGGCCCGCGAAACCGGGGGGGCGGTCTCGGTCGCCAACTACAACAGCCCGACGCAGGTGGTCATCACCGGCGAGACGAAGCCGGTCCAGCGCGCGACGCAACTGGCCGAGGCGCGGGGCGCGAAACGAACCATTCCCCTGAACGTGGCCGGTCCCTGGCACAGTATGCTGATGAACGACGCGCGGGAGACCTTCTCGGCCGATCTGGATGCGGCGGAGATCCACGACCCGGAGATCCCCGTATACGCCAACATCGACGCCGCGCCCAAGGCGACCGGCGAGGAGGTGCGCGAAGCGCTGAAGGAGCAGATTACGAGTCCCGTCCGCTGGGCGCAGACGGTGCTCGAACTCCGGAAGGAGTTCCCCAACATGCCGTTCATTGAGTGCGGCCCCGGACGTGTCCTGAAGGGCTTGATGCGTGGGATCGACAAGGCCGCCGTCTGCGTCAACGTCGAGTGTCCGAAGAGCCTGGACGCCTGCCTGGAGAAGCTGCGGGGCTGACCCCGCGCGGGATCGCTCTCCTCCGCAAATCCGGTCCGGCTGGTTCAGGGCGCGGGCGGGCGGGGGGGCGTGGTCGCGTCCCCTCCCGCGGCGGCAGGCAGACTGGTCCGGGCGGGCGCGCTGTTCAGGCCGCTGCGGTGGTACGCCTCCAGGATCGGGCCGGATCCGGCGCCGCAGCTCAGAATGCTCCGCATTGCCTGTTCGACCGGGACGTCGACCACGGTGACGCAATCCCCCGGCACATGGAAGATCTGCCCCGAGGTGGGGTTCGGCCCCGTCGGCACGAAGACGGTGCAGGCGCCGTCTTCGTGGGTGTCGGTGACGAAGGCGGTCACCCGCGTGCTGCTGTCGAAGAGCTGCACCAGGGCGACGGTGGAGAAGGGGCTGCGCTTCGCGCCGAGAAACTGCAGCACCGTTTCCTTGATCAGATTGTAGCCGGGGAACGCCTTCAACAGGCGCTCCTCCACGATGCCGTGGAACCACGCCCCGGCCCGGGTGCGGACCAGCAGGCCGATGAGGAAACAGGCGAGCACGATAAACAGGATGACCGCGAGGTCGGCGACGGTCTCGAACGCGGCGGCTCTTTCGACAACGAAGTCGGTGAGCGGCTGGATGGCGTCGGTAATCTTGCGGAAGATCCAGAGGAAGACGAATGCAAAGATGGCCACCGGAAGCACCACGGCGACGCCACCGAGGATGGCGGTCTTGACGAACGCGCGGAGACGATCCATCTCACACTCTCCCACAGGGCGCGCCCGGCACGGTCCCCCGGTTTGGGGGCCGGCGCGACATCAGCGCAGGCCGTACTCCTGGATCCAGTCGACGATGGCGTTCTGGAGCTCCCGGTCGTCGGGCCAGATGAAGCTGAGCGAATCCGGGTTGTCGCGATCCTCCACCGCCAGGCCGAGGGACTTGTAGACCTCCAGCTGCGGCTTCAGCATGCGCTGAGCCACGCCGAGGGCGCTGGTGATGCTGCGGGTGGTCACGAGCCGCCCGAGGTTCGCGTAGTAGTACTTCAGCAGGCGCTGGCTCAACTGGTTCTTGGTCAGGACCTCCATCACCTCGGCGGGCGCCAGGCGCGCGCGGCGCGCAATGGCGGTCCGGGGCGGTTCGCGCTTCTCCGCCTCGACGGGCTGGACCCGGAGAAAGGTGATCCCCATCCCGGCGCGGGGCCCGGACGGCACCACCCACCGGACCAGCCCGAGACCCTGGACAAGGCCGGCCCGGCCGGGGACCGAGAAGCGGACCTCCACGAGAGACCCCTCCGGCAGGACCTCGCTCGACTCGACGAAGACCCCCCCGTCGGTCTGGATCTTCTCCTGCATGCGCTCCAGGACGTTCTGGGGCACCTCGCGCGGGGCGAGGCTGGCGATGAGGCTGCGGCGGAGGCGCTTGTACCGCTTGCGGCGTTCGGGGGGAATGTCCGTGTCCGTGTCTGCGGCGGCAATGCTCTCGTCGCAGTAGGCCCCGTCGCGGAGCTCTGCCTGGAGGCGCTCCAGTGCTTCGGTGAGCTGCTCGGCGGTCTGGTAGCGATCCTCCGGCTCGCGGGCCATGAGACGCTGGATCATCTCGCAGACGGGGCGGGGGACGGCGGGGTTGAACTCGGCCGGGTCCGGTCGCTCGCCGCTGATGTGTTTCAGCAGGACCGCGATGACGCTGTCGCCGTCGAACGGAATGCGCCCGGTGACCATGTGAAACCAGGTCACCCCGAGGCTGTACAGGTCGCTGCGGCCGTCGAGGGTGAGGCCCTTCGCCTGCTCCGGGCTCATGTAGAACGGGGTGCCGACAATCATGCCGGACTGGGTGACGCCGGCGTCCTCGCTTACCGTCTTGGCGAGGCCGAAGTCGGTGATCTTCACCACGCCCTCGTGGTTGAGCATCAGGTTTTCGGGCTTGATGTCGCGGTGGACGATGCCGGCTTCCTGGGCGACGGCGAGGCCGCGGGTGGTCTGGAGAATGAGCTCGACGGCATCCTCGGGAAGGATGATCGAGTTCTCCTCGATCATGCTCTGGACGGTGCTGCCCTGGACGAACTCGCTGACGATGTAGTACGTCTCGCCGGTTCGGCCGAAGTCGTAAACCTGGACGATGTTGAAGTGGACGAGGCGGGCGCAGGCCTGGGCTTCGCGTTCGAAGCGCTCGATGTAGACGAGATCGCGGCTGAACTTCGGGTCGAGCACCTTGAGGGCGACGCGGCGTTCGAGGCTGATCTGCTCGGCGAGATAGACGGTCCCCATCGCTCCCTGGCCGAGCTTCTTCAGGATGCGGCACCCCGCCAGTTCGCGGCCGGTCAGGTCGTCCTCGGCCGGCGGCGGTCGGCGGCTGTCGTCGGCGTGGGTGGAGCCCTGGCTCACCATTCCCCCCTCTGGATGCGCTCGAAGCGGTCCTTCGTCTTGTCGTAGAGGGGGTCGCCCGGCCGCTGGCAGTCGAGCGCCTTCTGGAGGATCTCGAGCGCCTCGAAGCGTGAGCTGCGGTGGTTGACGCCCTTGTTGTAGAGTTCGCGGGCGCGTTCGAGGAGGGTCGCGATCTCCGCGTGCGCGGCTTCGCTGGCGGCGTCGACGCCGAGCTCCTTCACCGCATCAAAGTGATCCCGCGCCTGCTTGTACTTGTGGTCCTTCATGGCCTCGCGGCCGAGTTCGAGCCGGCGTTCGGCACGGTTGCTGGGGGCGAGTTCGGCCATGCGGTCGCGCGCGGTCTTGTTGGCGGGGTGGAGGCGGTCCTTGGCGATGTCGCGGACCTTGTCGTAGAGGGCGAGCGCGGTGTCGAAGTCGGCGGCATCCTCCGCCTTCTTCGCGTTGGCGAAGAGCGTCTGGATGTCCTTGAGCTTCTTGATCGTATTCTGGTAGTGCGGATCGGTCTCGTAGGCGGCGTCGGTGGCGGGGAGCTTCTCCAGGGCGGAGAGATTGTTGGCCATGAAGAGCTCGTCCACGGTGGTGCGGCGAAGCTTGAGGCGGATCGCCTGGAGGAGCGCATCGGCTTCGCGACGGTACGGGCTTTCGGCGGGAATGGCTTCGAGCAGCGGGATCTGGCGCTGCAGGTTTGCGCGCTGGTCGGATTCGGAAGCCGTCTCCGCCGCGTCGACGGTGCGGCTGTGTCCCAGCCAGGCGCGCCACTGGTCCATCTGCGCGGCGAGCGGTGCGTTGTCGCGTTCGCGGAGCGCTTCCTGGGCGGTCTCGATGGCCTTGGACCAGCGCTGGTTGTCGGCATGGGTGCGGGCCTGGTCGACGAGCCGCTGGTAGGCGGCGTCGACGGCCTGTTGTCGGACCTTTGTGGCTGCAGAGGCGTAGACGCTGTGCTCGGGCACCTGGCTCAGTTCTTCGCGCGCTTTGCCGTATTCCTCCTTTGCGACGTGGTCGCGGGCGCGGCGGACGCGTTCCATGGCGTCGGCCTCGCTCATGGCAAAGGTGTCGAGCGTCCGGACCCAGTCGCGCACCTCTTCGGGGACGGCAGCGACGTCGCGGTGGAAGTCGCGCGCCGCGTCGGAAAGCGCGTACCAGTCGATGCCGGTGTAGTCGCCGGACTGCTGGGCTGCGGCCAGGTCCTCCACGATGTCCGCCAGGCGGCGCGCCGCGGTACGGGTCTGGCCGGGGTTGTGCTCTTCCCAGAGGGTGTTGGCCTTGTCCCAGACGCGGCGCGCTTCGACAAAGTTGTCCTCCTCGGCGGCTTCCAGTCCCTGCAGGAGGCCGGCCTTGTACTCCGCAACACCGAATGTCCGGACGGGCTCCCCGTTCTGCGGCGGGGGCTTGAGGAGGACCATGCCGGCGGCCAGAACCACGGCCACCGCCGCGACGGCGACGAGGAGGAGGTCGCCGTTGCCGAGCTCGTGCCGGGCGA
>CAZKKD010000329.1:0-5064 GCA_964553265.1 uncultured Planctomycetales bacterium
TGATCTCCCAGGAACTGGCGGCGGTGGTCGCCCTGGCCGTCGCGGGGGTGCTCTTCGCGTGCGGCGGCGAAGCGCGCGCGGCAGTGGCGGTCCCGAAGCTCTTTTCCGACGGCATGGTGCTGCAGGCCGGGTCGACCGCGCCCGTCTGGGGCACGGCCGCGCCAGGCGCGTCCGTCACCGTCGAAATCGCCGGCCTTCGCAAGGAAACCCGGGCCGATGCGGACGGTCGCTGGCGCGTCGACCTGGAGGACCTGGAGCCGGGCGGGCCGCACACGCTGGTCATCGAGGGCGGCAACCGGATCGAAATCCGGGACGTCTACTGCGGCGAGGTCTGGGTCGCCTCGGGGCAGTCGAACATGGAGTATGGCCTGCACCACGTCCGCAACGCCGAGGTGGAGATCGCGACGGCGGACTATCCGCAGATCCGCGTCTTTACGGTGAAGACGGTGATCGCCGGCGAACCGCAGGAGGATGTGGACGGTTCGTGGCAGCGCGCCACGCCCGAGGCGGCGCGGCACTTTACGGGACTCGGGTATCTCTTCGCGCGGGGCATTCATCTCCGGCGCGACGTGCCGGTGGGGCTGATCCACAGCTCGGTGAGCGGGACCATCGCCGACGCGTGGACGCCGGTCGAGGCGCTCGAGGCCCACCCCGACCTCCGGCCGATCCTGGAGCGCTTCGCCGCGGAAGAGGCCGCGTTCGCCAAACAGATGGAGGGCTTCGACCAGGCGTACACGGCCTGGCAGAAGACGGCGGACGCCGCGAAGGCCGCCGGGAAGAAGCCGCCTCCCGCGCCGCGCGCTCCGGAGGGGCCGGGCGAACGGAAGACGCGGCCGGCCGGCCTCTACAACGGCAAAATCGCCCCACTCATCCCCTACGGGATCCGGGGCGTCATCTGGTACCAGGGCGAGGCCAACGGCCCGCGGGGCGAGCAGTACCGCACGCTCTTCCCGGCGCTCATCAATGCCTGGCGCGCGCGCTGGGGGCGGGGCGACTTTCCGTTTCTGTACGTGCAGCTCGCCAATCTCCACCTTCCCCCCGACGACATCGCCAAGTTCCACGAGGTCCGCGAGGCCCAGCTCATGACGCTGTCGCTGCCGAACACCGGCATGGCGGTGGCCTGCGACGTGGGCGATCCGCGGAACATCCACCCGCCCAACAAGCAGGCGGTGGCCGAGCGCCTGGTCGGCCTGGCGCGGAAGATCGCTTACGGGGAGGATCTGGTCGCGTCGGGGCCGCTCTACCGGGAGATGGCGGTGGAGGGCGACCGCGTCCGCATCGCGTTCGACGCGGTGGGGGCGGGCCTCGTGTCCAGCAGCGGGCTCAACCTGGCGGGCTTCGTCCTTGCCGGAGCGGACCAGACGTTCCAGCCGGCGGTGGCCCGGATTGACGGGAAAACGGTGGTGGTCTGGCGTGAAGGCGTTGACAAACCGGTTGCGGTCCGCTACGGGTGGGCCAACAACCCGGACTGTTCGCTCTCCAACGCGGCGGGGCTGCCGGCATCGCCCTTCCGCACCGACGACTGGCCCATCGCTTCCACCGGCGTCCGGTAGGATCGAGAGGCCCGTCCCCGCAGAGAAGCTCCCGGATCGCGCGGTGCGCGCTCCGCCATCCCGTTGCCTGCTTCCCGAAAGGATGCTTCGGCCATGCATGAGAACGAGATTGCCGTCATCGAAGGCGCCATCGAACGCTTCTGGTTCCTCGTCGAGCACTACTACCATCCCGAGTCCGTGCCGCTCGCCGCTACGGTGGCCGTGACGGACGAGCCGGTCCCCTTCGCGGACGGCACGCGCCTGGACCGCCGGCCGGTGGAGGAGGGTGCCTCGTGGGCCGACCCGTGGCAGTCCGGCTGGTTCCGGCTGGAGGGCACGGCACCGGAGGCGTGGGCCGGGCGCCGGGTGGTGGCGCAGCTCGACTTCGGCGGGGAGGCCTGCGTCTTCGACGAGGACGGCGAGCCGCGTTACGGACTCACCAGCAGCTCGGTCTTCCTCATTCCCTTCGTCCGCGACCGCTACCCGCTCTTTGATGCCTGCCGGGGGGGCGAAGCGGTGGCGCTCTGGGTGGAGGCCGCGGCCAACCACATCGGCGGCGTGCCCATCACCGACGGCGACCCGACACCCCGGCCCGCATCGGGAGGGCTGTCGGTGGGGACGCTGCAGCGCTGCCGCCTGGCCGTCTTCGAGGAGGAGATCTTCGAGCTCTGGCTGGATGTGACGGTGCTGAAACGCTTGATGGAACACCTGCCGAAGCGCGATCCCTGGCGTGCGCGCCTCCGCCGGGGCCTGGCCCGGGCGGCCGAAACCTTCCGCTACGACGCGCCGAACCCGGCCGAGGTGCGCGCGCTGCTGGCCCCGCTCCTGGCCACGAAGGGCGGCGAAGAGCGGCTGCGGACGCAGACGGTGGGGCACGCCCACATCGACACCGCCTGGCTCTGGCCGATGCGGGAGACCATCCGCAAGTGTGCGCGTACGTTCTCGACGCAGCTCGACTTCACCGAGCGGGCGCCCGGCTACGTCTTCGGCGCCAGCCAGGCGCAGCACTACGCCTTCGTCAAGCAGCACTACCCCGGCCTCTACGAGCGCATCCGCCAGGCCATCGCCGACGGGCGCTGGGAGGTGCAGGGCGCGATGTGGGTGGAGGCCGACTGCAACCTGCCCAGCGGCGAGTCGCTGGCCCGGCAGATCGTCTACGGCAAGCACTTCTTCGAGGACGAGTTCGGCGTCGACGTCCGCAACCTCTGGCTGCCCGACGTCTTCGGCTACAGCGCGGCGCTGCCGCAGTTGCTGCGCAAGGCGGGGGTGCCGTTCTTCGTGACGCAGAAGCTGTCCTGGAACCAGGTGAACGTCTTCCCGCACCACACCTTCCGCTGGCGCGGCATCGACGGCTCGGAGGTGACGGTCCACTTCCCGCCGGAGAACAATTACAACGCACAGCTCTACCCGGACCGGCAGCGCTTTGCGGCGGAGAACTTCGCCGAGGCCGACCGGTTGCCCTCGTTCCTCACCCTCTTCGGCATCGGCGACGGCGGCGGCGGCCCGACCGAGACGCACATCGGCTTCGGCCTGCGGCAGACCGACCTCGCAGCCTGCCCGCGCATCGAGTTCGGCCCGGCGCAGCCGCTCCTGGACGCCATCGGCGCCGAGGGCGAGGTGCTGGACGTCTGGGAGGGCGAGCTCTACCTGGAGGCCCACCGCGGCACGCTGACCACCCAGGCGCGCAACAAGGCGGCCAACCGCCGCCTGGAGCTGCGCCTGCGACGGATGGAGATGCTGGCCGCGTCGGGGGCGCTCGGGCAGTATCCGGGCACGGCCTTCCGAGACGTCTGGCGCACGGTGCTCACCAACCAGTTCCACGACATCATCCCCGGCTCCAGCATCGAGCGCGTCTACCAGGACACCGCGCGCGAGTACGAGGCCCTCAACGCCACCCTGGACGGGCTGGAGACGGACTGGCGCGCCGCGGCGGTCGAGGCCGACGGCGACGCGCTGACGCTCGTCAACACGCTCTCGCACCCGTTCCGCGGCATGGTGCGCCTGCCGGATGCAAACGCCGAGGCACTCGCCGCCGAGGGGGGCGACGGCGCCTGGCCGGTGCAGCCGGCCGCGGAGGGCGGCGCGTGGGCCTGGGCGGAGATCCCCGGCCTCGCGAGCCGGGTCTGCATGCCCGCGACCGCCCCGGCGGCCCCGCCCGCCGGCGCGGCCACGGCCGAGGAGCTGACGCTGGAGAACGATCTCGTCCGCTACCGCTTCGACGCGGACGGGCGACTGGTCGAGGCCTGGGACAAGGAGGCGGAGCGGTCGATCCTCGCGCCGGACGCGGTCGGCAACGCGCTCACCCTCTACCAGGACTGGCCCGCCAAGTGGGACGCGTGGGACATCGACAGCCCCTACCGCACCCAGGTGACCGGTACGGCGAAGGGCACGGCCCACGCGGTCGCGGAGACGGGCCCGCTCGTTGCGGCGCTCCGCTTCGACCTCGCGGTCGGGAAGAGCGCGCTGCGGCAGACCGTCCGCCTCGCCGCCGGCAGCCGGCGGCTCGACTTCGTCACCGAGGCGGACTGGAACGAAACGCGCCAGATGCTCCGCGTCGCCTTCCCGGTGGACATCCGCGCGGATCACTCGTCGAGCGAGATCCAGTTCGGCCTCTGCCGCCGGCCGACGCACGACAACACCTCGTGGGAGCGGGCGCGCTTTGAGGTCTGCGCGCA
The DNA here is from genome assembly GCA_964553265.1 of uncultured Planctomycetales bacterium. Taxonomy (GTDB): domain Bacteria; phylum Planctomycetota; class SZUA-567; order SZUA-567; family JAFGNG01; genus CAZKKD01. The sequence goes on from CAZKKD010000329.1 coordinate 4,208, forward strand.
CCGGTTTGCCGATCTCTCGGAGCACGACTACGGCGTGGCGCTCCTCAACGACTGCAAGTACGGCCACTACCTGAAGGAAAACGTGCTCGACCTCAACCTGCTCCGCTCGCCGTACTATCCGGACAAGACGGCCGACCGGGGGGCGCACCGCTTTACCTACAGCCTGCTGCCGCACCCGGGGCCGCTGGAGGAGAGCACCGTCGCGGCCGAGGCCCACGTGCTCAACCAGCCGCCGGTGGTTCTGGACGGACGCTGGGCCGGCGCCTTCCCCGTCCGTCCGGACGGCCTGGAGACGGTGGTCGTCGACACCGTCAAGAAGGCGGAACGCGAAGACGCGCTGGTGGTGCGCTGCTACGAGGCGATGGGCCGGCGCGCGACCGCGACGCTGGCCGTCGACCCGGCCTGGACCGAAGCGCACGAAGCCGACCTGCTGGAGCGCGCGGAGACGGCGCTGCCCATCGAGGACGGGCGGCTGCGCCTTGCGTTCGGCCCGTTCGAGGTGAAGACGCTGCTCCTGCGGCGCGATTAGGCCGCCGGCAGGACGTTTCGGCCGTTGCCGCCGCATCCACGTCAGTGGGTGCGGCGGTAGGCGGTGGGCGTCAGCCCCAGGCAGGCGCGGAACTGGCGCGTGAAGACGCGGGGCTCGTCGTAGCCGAGGCGGTAGGCGACCTCGCTGACGTTGAGCGGCGTGTCCAGCAGGAGCCGCGCCCCGTGCTCCACCCGCCGGGCCACCAGCCACCCCCGCGGCGAAACGCCGAAGGTGCGCCGGAAGACGCGGGCGAAGTAGGCCGGCGAAAGCCTCACCACCGCCGCGAGGTCGCCCGGGGCGGGGCCGTCGGCCGCGGGCCGGTCGACGG
>CAZKKD010000330.1:0-5041 GCA_964553265.1 uncultured Planctomycetales bacterium
ACGCGGCCCGGGCGGCGGCCGCCGAGGCCCTCCTCGCCCTGGCCGGACTCACCGAAGAGCTTGCCAATGACCCCGACGCTGCGGCCCGCCTGCAGACGCGCGCGGCCACGATGGCGCCCGAGCTCCCCGCCGTCCGCACCCTCATGGAGGAGCGGGGCCTGGTGCTGCACGAGGGGCGGTGGATGACCCCGGCCGATCGCGCCGCCGCGCTGGCGAAGGCCCGACCGACCGAGCCGGCCCGTCCGGCCGAGCCCCCCGCCACGACCGGCGCGACGCCCGACGACACGCCCGCCATGGCCGTGGCCAACGCCGCCTACCTCGCCGCCGAGGGCTTCGAGGATGCGCGCTACGAGGTCGACCTGCTGCTCGGGCTCGCCAAGGGCGCCGGCCTGCGCGACCTGGCCGGCCAGCTTGGCGCGTTTCCGCTGGACCAGGCCCGCCGCGCGCTCTTCCTGTCGGTGGCCTGGCAGGCGGGGGTGGAGGCGACGCAGGAGGCCCGCCGTGCTATCCTGAAAGCCGGCCTCGCCGATACGCGCGAGCGCCTGCGCCGGGACGCGGCCGCGCTCGTCGCCGCCACGCTCGCCGCGTCGGACGCCGAGGGGCTGCTGCGCGAGCGCCTGGCCGCCGAGACCGATCCGGACATGCAGGGCGCCCTGGTCGATGCGCTCTGGTCGATTCCCGGCGCCGCGGGGGTGGAGGCCATGGTCCGCGTGGTGCGCGACGAATCGCTCCCCGCCCCGGCGCGCGGGCGGGCGGTCAGCTATCTCCAGGTCGAGAGCGGCCTCCGCCACGGGGCCGACCCGGTGGCCTGGCGCATCTGGTGGCGCGAAGCCCGCGCCGGCTACCGGCGCAAGCCCCTCCCCGGCGCACTCCCCGCCGACTGATCCCTTCCCGCAGGGCGCCCGGGCTGTCCGGCTTCTCGACGCTCAGGCGCCGAGAAGCAGGCTTGCTGTCTTCCTGTTCGGGGGCATCCGTGTGCGCCTGTGTCTCCCGGACGCTGTTGCGCTTTCGCGCAGAAGCGGCGGGCGGATCGGGCGGGACGGGCGCCCCCACCCGGACGCTATCCGGAGCAGGTGCATGCGGCGGCGCGTTCGGCGTACTCGTGGAGCAGCCGGACGTAGACGCGGTACAGGTCGAGCGAGACGTCGGGCGGAGTCTGGTGATCGACCGAGGGGATGAACCCGCCCGTCCGCATGGGCGGCAGGAGGCGCTCGAACTCGGCCCGCATCGCGGCTTCGCCCGCCTTCATCACCGTCTTGTCGAACCCGCCGATCATGCGCCAGTCGGGGTGGTCGCGGCGGATGCGCGCCACGTCGACCCCGGCCATCCGCTCCAGCGGCAGGATGCCCTCCACCCCGGCCTCGCGGAACCACGGGATGAGCGGCTCGACCATGCCGTCGCTGTCGACGAAGACGCGGATGCCCCGCTCGCGCAGCAGCGGCGTCATCTCCTGGTAGTGCGGCAGCAGGAACGCCTCGAAGGTCTCGCGGCTGCACATCGGGCCGTGGTTGTAGCTCATGTCTTCGCCGAAGGTCATGAACTCCGGGGTGAGGACCGCGCAGAACTCGTCGAGGACGCGGCGGTTGAAGGCGACGAGGTCGCGGTTCATCCGGTGCATGAACTCGGGCTGGTCGTAGAAGGCGTAGAGGTGCTGCTCGATGCCGAACAGCTTCCGCGGATACCAGAAGAACCCGTCGAGGCTGAGCCAGACCGCCAGCTCGCCGCGCGCGTGCCGCTCGGCCCACGCCTGGAGGACGGCCGGGTCGAAGGCGGGCTCGGGATAGAGCGCGGGCAGGAGCGCTTCGTAGTCGGCCTCGGTGCGGACCACCCCCGCCCCGTGCGACGGCGCCGGCGGCACCCGCGGCGCCACCCAGAGCTGCCGGACCGGGTCGAGCCCCAGGTGCTCGCGGATCTCGCCCGGATCGGTCAGCGCCGCCGGCAGGCCCTCGGTTCGCCAGCGATCCACCGTCAGGTTCCACCACCCGGCCCACTCGATGCACGGCAGCCGGTCCACCGGCTGAAAATCCAGCACCGCCCTGATGCGTTCGACAGGTTTCATCCCGGTTCCTCCCTGTGAAAGCCAACCCGACCGGCAGACCGCTCGGAAACTCCCTTGCCGGCACTGAAAAGCATGATAACCTATAACCGTGAACAAAACCAAGGCAATCGGCGCAATTCCACACGGGGATCGACGCGGATCGGGAGGCGGTGCGATGGGGCAGACACGGGGTCCGGACGGGGCGGCGCGGAACGCCGACCGGCGACATCACGTCTGGGACCGGTTCCCGCAGCTTGCGCGCATCGGGGTGGCGGTCGAGCACTTTCCGCGGCTCGGCCCGGGGCCGGTCCAGTGGCACGGGCACGACTTTCTGGAGCTCAACCTGGTGGTGGCCGGTGCGTGCGTCCACTGCATCGGGGACGAACGCTTCGACGCGGGGCCGGGCGTGCTGGGCGTGGTGCGTTTCGATGCGGAGCACCGGCTGGAACCGCTCGGCGACGGGGCGGAGGTGTACAACGTCTACCTCGACCCCGATCGGCTGGCGCTGCCGGACCTGCCGGCGGCGCTGGCGGGGGAGATTGCGGCGCTCCTGCCCCTCGACGCGGGGCTGGCCCACAGTCGCAACCGCCTGACGCACATCGGCTTTCCGGACCCGGCGGCGCCGGCGGGGGTGCTGGCGGCGATGGTGCGCGAAGCGGCCGCCGGCGGTCCGGGGTCGGACGCGGCGCTGCTGGCGCTTTTCACGGCGTTCCTGATTCAGTGCGGTCGGCGCGTGCGGGACGAGGGGGTGCGGACGCTGCCGCCGGGGGCGGGTTGGGACGACATGGAGGCCATCCGCCGGCGCCTGGACGCGACCTGGCGCGAGGCTCACCGCCTCGACGATCTGGCCGCCCGCGCAGGCCTGAGCCGCAGCCACCTCTGCCGCCGCTTCCGCGCCTACACGGGGATGAGCGTGGTGACGTATCTCCACCAGCGGCGTATCGAGCACGCGGTCGCGCGCCTGCGCACGGGCGACGAGAAGGTCCTCGCCGTGGCGCTCGCGTGCGGCTATCGCGACCTGGCGTTCTTCAACCGCAAATTCCGCGAGATCACCGGCCGCACTCCCCGCCAGCTCCGCGCCACCGGCTGACCCCGGCGGCGGCATCGCCCGCCGCACGGCGGCCGGTGTGCGATGCCCCCATCAGCGCATCAGCGGACCGGCGGGCCGACGCGCCCCGACGGTCAGGTGGCGGCGGCCCAGTTGCGCTCGGCGACGTAGCGGTAGACGCCTTCGGTGTATTCGGCCACGTTGTCCCAGTTGTAGCGCTCCTCCACCGCGCGGCGGCCGTTGGCCCCGAGCGCGCGGCAGTGGTCGTGGTCGGCCAGGAGCGACCCGATGCCGTGGGCCAGTCCGCCGGCGTCGGGCTCGACCAGGAAGCCGTTGACGTCGTGCCAGACGAACTCGCGCGGCCCGCCCGCGGTGGTGGCCACCACCGGCTTGCCCGCCGCCCAGGCCTCGAGCGCGACGATGCCGAAGGGCTCGTTCCGGCTCGGCATGGCGACGAGGTCGCAGGCGCGCATGAGATCGATGTACTCCTGCCGCGGCAGCGCCTCGGGGAAGCGGCAGCTCCCGTCCACGCCCAGCTCCTGCGCGCGGGCCACGGCCACCTCGCGCTCCGGTCCGGTGCCGGAGATGACGAACTTCGTCTCGGGGTAGGAGCCGAGGACGAGCGGGATGGCGTCGACGAGGAGGTCCATCCCCTTCTGCCGCGTCATCCGTCCGAACGCACAGACGGTCGGGGCCATCGGGCCGATGTCCCAGCGCGCCTTCACCTCCGCCGGGTCCACCGTCCCGTCGAACCAGCGGTAGGCCACGCCGTTGGGGACGACGTGGATCTTCTCGTGGGGGACCGCATAGATGCGGCTCACCTCCTCGGCCAGAAAGCCGCTCACGGCGATGATGGCGTCGGCGTGGTAGCAGCCGGCGGCCTCGGCGTCGCGGATGTCTTTGGCAAACCCGTCGTAGAAGACGTTGGCGTCGCGGCCGTACTCGGTGGAGTGCATGGTGAGGATCCCGCGCGTCCCGTGCCCGTCCATGATGTACTTCATCGCGTTGGCGGTCAGCCAGTCGTGCGCGTGGACGAGGTCGAACCCGCCGACAAGCTGCGTCACCTCGTGGAACCGGTGCGCCATCGCGCGGCTCATCTCGTTCATGGTCTCGACGAAGTCGTCGGACAGGTTGTGGTTGACGCGGTGGTAATGCACCCCGTCGACGCAGTCGTAGTCGTTCAGCCCCTCGCGCCGGCGCGTGATGACGTGCACTTCGTGCCCGCGCCGCTGCAGACCGGCGGCCAGCTCGGTGACATGCACCCCGAGCCCGCCGAGAAAGATGCTGTGCAGCGATTCCCACGACAACATGGCGATACGCATATCCCTGGCTCCTTGCGTGAAGGCCCCTGCGCGCCGTCCGGAGCGCCCGGCTCCGCCGACGGCGCAGCGATGGACAATGGTTTCGGGGTGTCCCGACGCCCCTTCCTCAACCGCATTCTCGCGAATCCTTCAGGATTTCGCAAGTTTTTCCCAGGTTAATCCTCGAAACGCAAAGGTGCTTCCACAATTGCAGCAGCGAATGCCTTTCCGGCGCCGGCCCGCAGCGCACCCGATGGCAGACAATTTTCTTCCCGTATCGTGAAATCGATCACGGAACGTAAGTCCAGCCGATCAAAATAATCTATGCCGTATGCTGGGAGTTATGTTTTGAGTTTAAATGGCTTTTAATTGCTTGTGTTGTTGCAATCTATTTGCTAATGGTGCACAATGATTCCACTGCACATCCAGGCATTGGTAGCCGCGCAGGGTCCGCGACGGAGTGCGTTTCGGCCTTGCGGCAACAGATTGCGGCTCCGCAGTGGGCGAGAAGGGAGGAAAGAGGGATGTCTGAAGGCGAGAAGCGCGGCACAGCGACAGCTTTGCCCGAACTGGCCGGCGACGAAGCGGCGACCGGCACGCGCGGAGGCAAGTACCTGACCTTCGTGCTGGACAAGGAGGAGTACGGCCTCGAGA
>CAZKKD010000331.1:0-5003 GCA_964553265.1 uncultured Planctomycetales bacterium
GGCTGCGCCAGGGCGTCCTATGCGAGCGCCATGACCCGGTTCACGGCGGCGGTGGGCTGGCGGTCCAACCCCGCCTGGCCGGTCCAGTACCAGTGGCAGCTGGTCTCCGCGGTGTAGAGGAGGCGCTTGAGCGCTTCGACGAGATCCGTCTCCGCGCCCGCGTCCTCGAGGGTGTGGACCACGTTCTGAAAGGCGGTGAGGACGGCCCAGCTGTTGAGGTCGGGCGAGTAGTCGGCCTCCGCGAGGCTGAACCACTTCGTGAACTGCGGGTCGCCGTTGTCGGCGCCGGACCAGGAGCCCGGTTCGAGGTGGACGACGTTCGCCGGGTCGACCGGAAAGCGCTGCAGGTAGTCGCGCATGCCGATGAGCTGGAAGCGCGGATCGGTCTGGCACATCCGGACCAGTCCGGCGGTGTTGTGCGTGTAATAGCTCTCCGCGCCGCCGCCGTGGTTGTCGCCGTCGGAATGGAGCAGGAAGAACGGGGGGTGGTCGGGATCGAACGAGCCGGTCTCGATTATCCGGTCGTAGAGCTGCCCCAGGACGGCCTCGTACTGGAGCGCGCCGTAGCCGCCGCGGGCGTCCTCGTTGCCGAGGTAGCGCTCGGCCGGGATGCCGGGGAGGGTGTGGCGCACGCCCTCGGCGTCGGTATAGGCCAGGAGGCACGGCTTGAGAAGCTCGACGCTCACCTTCGACGGGCTCCAGACGCCGTCCAGCGCGAGCCAGTCGTCGACGGGGAAGTTCTCCTGGTCGGCCGGGTTGGGCGGCAGCATGCCCTCCTCGGGGCCGGCGTAAGGGTAGCCCTGCGTGGCGCGGTAGTGGTGGATCGAGTCGTAGATGACCGCCTCGACGCCGGCCTGGCGGAGCGCCGGCAGGATGTGCGGGTGAAAGGCGGTCTCCGGCGGGAAGAGGATGTTGCCCGCCTCGACGCCGAAGGTGTCGCGGACGATGTGGCGGTGGCGTTCGATCTGGCCCACGATGTCGCGGTCGGGAATGAGCGGCAGGACGGGATGGAAAAAGCCGAACGCGGTGAAGTCCATCCGCGGGTGCCCCAGCGCGGTGGTGAGCGTCGCGGCCTCGCGCAGTTCGCGCGCCCAGCCGGCGAACGCGCCGCCGCAGCGGCCGGTCCGTTCGGCGCGGTCGAGCTGCTCGATAAGGCTGCCGGACCAACTGGTCGAGAGCCCCGCGTGCGGCAGCCCCCCCTCGGCGTACTGCCGCACCGCCGCCGGCAGGAAGCGCGTGTACGGACCGGCGCGGGTGGCGAAGATCTCGTCCTTCTCGCCGTCCCAGGCCTCGGGGTCGACCGCGTCGTAGTAGGGCTGGTGCATGTGCTTGTGGATGCCGAAGTAGAGGACCGGCGTGTTGGTGGCGCCGACGCGGACGGCGGTGTCCGGCAGGTCCGCCGGCGGGGGGGCGTCGGCGCCGGCGGGCTCCCCGTCGCTCTCGCCCTCCTCCTCGTCCTCGTCGTCGTCGGCGGACGCGTCCTCCGCGTCGGCGCCGGACACCTCGGCGGAGGGGGCGCCGATGAGCGCCTCGTCCGCGGCGGGGGCGCCGTCGGCGGGGCGGACCTCGATCTCGCAGTAGACCGTTTCCCAGTCCTTCGCCCCGGCCTTGAGGAGGTCCAGCTTGCGGCAGCCCTCCACCTGCAGGTAGGCGGTGCCGGCGTGGTAGGCGCGGGGGGGGATGTTGAAGGTGTAGCGGCCTTCGCCCGCGGCCTCGACGTACTCGTCGCGGACGATCCACTCCCGGCCGTCCTCGTGCCGCACGATGCACTGGGCGAAGGGGATCTCGCCGTCGGTCTGCATCGTGACGGAGAAGCCCTTGCCCTCGACGGCCGTCGCGGGCAGATCCACCGATTCGATGCGGGTGAAGAGCGCCATCGCGGTCTCCTTTTCGCCGTGCAGCGGGGTGTTTCCCGGCCGGCCGGTGGCCGCCGGGCGGGGCGTCAGTCCATGTCGAGCCCGATGTCGAGCGCGGGCGCGGAGTGCGTGAGCGCGCCGACGCTGATGCGGTCCACGCCGGCCTCGGCGATGGCCCGGACCGTGGCGAGGGTCACCCCCCCCGAGGCCTCCAGTTGCGGCCGGCGGAGCTTCTGCTCGCGGCAGAGGCGCGTGGTGAGGCCCACGGCCTCGCGCAGGGCGTCGGGGTCCATGTTGTCGAGGAGGACGAAGTCCGGCTCTTCGGGCAGGACCTCGCGGAGCTGGTCGAGGGTGTCGACCTCCGCCTCGACGGGGAGGTCGGTGCCCGCGCGCGCCACGCGGACGCCCCAGGCGGCGGAGGCCTCGCTGTTGCGTGCGCCGGCGAGGGCGACGTGGTTGTCCTTGATGAGGACCATGTCGTAGAGGCCGCGGCGGTGGTTGGTGCCGCCGCCGAGGTAGACGGCCAGTTTGTCGAGCGCGCGCCAGCCGGGGAGGGTCTTGCGGGTGTCGCAGATGCGGGCCCCGGCGCCCTGGACCGCCTGGACGTAGCGGTGGGTGAGTGTGGCGACGCCCGACATCCGCTGCAGGATGTTGAGCGCCAGGCGCTCGCCGGTGAGGAGGCTCCGCGCCGGGCCCGCCGCTTCGGCGAAGGCGACCCCGGCCGCGATGCGCCCGCCCTCGCGGCGGTGAATCGTGATCTGCACCGCCGGGTCCAGCCGCTGGTAGAGCCGCTCGACCACCTCCATCCCCGCCAGGATGCCGTCCTCTCGCGGGACGAAGCGTGCGCGGCAGGCGGTGTCCTCGGCCAGGACCAGCCGGCTGGTGATGTCGCCGGGGCCGATGTCTTCTTCAATGGCGATGTCGAGCAGCGCGTCGATGCGCCGCCAATGGTCGTCGGTCAGGCTCATGGCGGGTCTCCCGTCCCCTGCGATCCGCCCCCATCATACCCCGGCATCGTCCGCGCGCAACCGGAATCCGTCCCCGGCCCCCTCTGGACGGACGGGCGGCGAACCCGTATCCTGTGGGGTCGACCCGCCGCGGCCGCTGCGCCGCGGCGTCCGTAGAACCCCGCGACCCGACGGAGCACGGCATGGCCAGGAAGGCGAACGGCGAGACGCCGATGATGGCGCAGTTCAAGGCGGCGAAGGAAGCGCACCCGGACGAGATTCTCTTCTTCCGGATGGGCGACTTCTACGAGATGTTTCACGAGGACGCGGTCACGGCCAGCCGCGTGCTGGACCTCACCCTCACCAGCCGCTCCAAGGGCGAGGACGCCATCCCCATGGCCGGGGTGCCCTACCATGCCGCGGACAAGTACCTCGCCCGTCTCATCGCCGCCGGCTACCGCGTGGCAATCTGCGACCAGATGGCCGACCCCGCAAGCGTCAAGGGCATCGTCCCCCGCGAGGTGACCCGCGTCGTCACCCCCGGCACGCTGACCGACGAGGGCTCCCTGGAGGGCACGGCCAACAACTTTCTCGCCGCCGTGGCGGTCCGCCGCGACGGGGGGGGGATCGCGTGCGTCGACCTCTCCACCGGCGAGGTCCTGCTGGAGCCGTGCCCGGTGGCGGACCTCGTCGACGCGCTCGAGCGCATCGCCCCGGCCGAGGTGCTGGTGCCCGAGGACGCGCTGGCGAAGGAGACCCCGCCCTTCCCGCTTCTGCGCCAGCGGCTCACCGCGCTCGTCACCACGCAGCCGGACAGCGACTTCGCCCCCGGCAACGCCCCGGAGGTGCTGAAGGAGCTCTACGGCGTCGCCAGCCTGGACGGCTTCGGGCTCGATCCGGCCAGCGCCACCGTCGGCGCGGCCGCGGCCGCGCCCCGCTACGTCCAGGCTACCCAGCGCGGCCGGGTGCGCCACCTGCGCCCGCCGCGACTGGTGGAAGCGGAGGGCCGGCTCCTCCTGGACCGGACGACGATTCGCAACCTCGAGCTGGTCGAGCCGCTGCGCGGGACCGATCGCAAGGCCACCCTCTTCGCGGTCCTCAACCGCGCCCGCACCGCGGCGGGCGGGCGGCTCCTGCGCGGCTGGCTCCTGCGGCCGTTGGCGGCGGTCACGCCCATCCGGGCCCGCCAGGAGGCGGTCCGCGCCCTCATGGAAGATCACCTCCGCCGGGGCGAGCTCCGCGAGCTCCTGGACGGGGTGGCGGACATCGAGCGCATCCTCGGCCGGGTCGGGGTGGGGCGGGCCAACGCGCGCGACCTGGCGGCGCTCGGCCGGACGCTCTCGGTCTGTCCCGCCGTGGCCGAGGCGCTGGCCGGCGTGGCCGCCGACCGGCTCGCGGCCCTCACCGAGGGGCCCGGGGGCGAGGCCGCGCTGGGCGAACGGCCGGGGGGGAGCCCCGTCGACGAGCCGCCCGCCCCCCTCAACGAGGGCGGCATGTTCCGCCACGGGGTGCACGCGGAGCTCGGAGAGCTGCGCGGGAACCGCTCCGGCGGCAAGGCCCGGAGTGCCCCGTTCCCGCGCCCCGCGTCCCGGCGCACCGGCATCCCCTCGCTCAAGGTCCGCTTCAACAAGGTCTTCGGCTACTACATCGAGGTGAGCAAGGCCAACCTCGACCGCGTCCCGGACGACTACGAGCGCAAGCAGACGCTGGTGAACGCCGAGCGCTTCGTCACCCCGGACCTGAAGGAGTACGAGGACAAGGTGCTCCGCGCCGAGGAACGCATCGTTGCGCTGGAGCGCGAGCTCTTCCTGGAACTCGCCGAAGCGGTCGCCGGGCGCGCCGGGGCCGTCCAGGCCATTGCCGAGGCGCTCGCCGCCATCGATGTCTTCGCCGCCCTGGCCGAGCTGGGCGCGCGGGAGGGCTACATCCTGCCGGAGGTGACCGAGGACCGCGGCATCGAGATCGTCGACGGCCGCCACCCGGTCCTGGAGCAGCTTCTGCCCGCCGGCGAGTTCGTCGCCAACGATCTCCACATGGATCCGGAGACGAGCCGGGTCCTTGTCGTCACCGCGCCGCACACGGCGGGCACGTCCACCCCCATCCGGCCGTGCGCCCCCCTGGTCCTCCCTGCCCCCCCCGCCGCGCCCGCGCCGGCGCCCCGCGCGCCCATCGCCCGCCCCGACCCCGCCTCCACCCCCGC
>CAZKKD010000332.1:0-3566 GCA_964553265.1 uncultured Planctomycetales bacterium
GGAGCCCTCACCCCGGCCCTCTCCCAGAGGGAGAGGGAGAACTGAATGGCCCTGCTCAGGATGCGTCCTCACTTCCACTCCATCCAGCTCTTCACCACCGGCTTGTTGGTCTGGCGATCGACCAGGAGCCGGACATGCTCGGTCATGGCGCGGATCTCGGCGACGGCGTTCTGCATGCGCTTCAGGTCCTCCAGGTCGGAAGGCTGGAGCTGCGCCGCCGGCGGCACGTCAAAGCCGTTCTGCTTCGCCAGGTCGGCGACGCCGGCGGCGACCTCGTTGAGGCGCCGGCCGATGTCGGCCACCTGCTCGCGCCCGGAGACGGTGTCCATGCGGCCGACCAGCTGCGCCACGTCGCCGCGGATCCCCTCCACCGCCGAGCTGAGGCCGGTGGCGCCCCGGCCCTCGGCCTGGAGGAGACTGGTGATCTCGTCGGCGAGGGCGACGGCGGTGGAGGCCTGGTTCTTGGCGCCGCGGGCGTTGTTGGCCGCGCCGCTCAGCTCGCCCTGCATGGACTTGAGGATCGCGGTCGCTTCGCCGTCCGCGCCCCCCGCCTGCAGGGTCTCGTTGATCTCCTTGAGCGAGGCGGCCAGCTCGGTGGTGTCGAGCGTGACGCTGGTCTCGCCGTCGCCGCCGGAGGAGGCGATGGCGTCGTAGAGCGCGTCGTGGAGCTCCGAGCTCGCCTGCGCCGCCTCCGCGGCCGCGGCGCCGACCTCGGCCAGGTCCGCGCTCAGGCCGGCGGGGCTGGACGCGTCGACCATCAGCACCGCGCTGTCGTCGACGCCCCGGGTGGTCTCGCTGCAGAGGACGGTGAAGGCGCCCTCGCCCCAGGCCTTCGAGACGGTGAAGCTGGCCTCGTAGATGCCGGTCTGGCTGATCTCGGTCATGCCGGCCTGCTGCACGCGCACGGTGCTTTCGCCGTCGTAGACGGTGAGGGTGGGCTGGAGGCCGGTTGCGGTGCGGAAGCGGACGGTGACGGTCTCGTCCACGTCGGCATGGAGGTCGCGGTTGAGGATCTCGGCGTTGACGCCGGTCAGGATCGCCTCGGTCTGTGCGTTGCGGACCTCCTCGGTGGTGCTCTCCAGGATGGCGCCGAGGCTGTCGTTGAGACCGGTGACCTCATCCTTCACGTCGGCGACGTCGGTGCGGACGGTGCTGATCTGGTCGGCCAGGTCGGTGCCGATCGAATCCTCCAGCCGATCGATGGTCGTCTTGATGTCGGTGGTCTGGACCGAGAGGTCTTCGCCGACGGCCACCCGCAGGGCGTGGATGTCCTCGCCGATGCCGACGCCGAGGCCGGCGATGGCCTTCGGGATGTTGATGTTGTAGGTCCGGCCGGAGGAGTAGGTCTGCCCGGAGAAGACGATGTCGACCCGCGCGAAGTAGAGCGCGTCCGGGTCGAGGTCGGCGGTGGGCCAGTTCTGCCAGAAGATGCCGTTCGCGTCCGGCGCGGCCGAGGAGAGCGTCTGGATCTTCGTCTCGGTGTTGTCGAAGATGTGGATGGTGCAGGCGGAGACCTTGGTGAGGATCACCCCGCCGCGCTCCAGCCAGGAGTTGACGCGGAAGGTGTCGGTCGCCGCGTCGTAGGCGAAGTCGCTCATCACGCGGTACTCGGGCGCGAGGGCGCCCTCGGTCATGGTGAGGTCGATGGTGCGCGGGTCGCTGGCCGGGTCGGTGGTCCAGGTCTTCGACTTGTCGAAGTAGTCGGCCCGGCTCCAGGTGGCGGTCCAGGTGCCGTGGGGAACCTTGTGCGTCACCGGCGAGGTGAGGCTGGCGGCGGACCAGCCGGAGTTGTCGTTGACCGAGAGCAGTTCGAGATGGTCGGCCGTGGTGCCGTCCTTCAGGTTCCAGGTGACGGTGTAGTACTGGATGGTGAAGACGTTGTCGGACGCGTCGACGGCTCCCGTGGCGGGGTGGCGCACCCGGATGCGCGCGGTGGTGGTCTCGGCGTTCGCCATCGGCCAGGGGTGGTTGTTCGGGGCGGCGCCGTCGGTGTTGGTGAGGGTCGCGCTGCCGATGCCGCTCCAGGTGACCCCGCCGTCGAGGGAGTACTCGAGGTCGACCGAGGCGATGGAGCCGGTGACGTTGAAGCTGAGGCTCTCTTCGCGGAGGGCGTAGTAGCTGCCGCCGCCGTTGGGGCTGACGATCTGCAGGTACGGCGCGACCGTGAAGGGGGCGACGAGCTTGTTGGTGATGGCGGGGGCGTCGCTGTTGGTGATGCGCAGGTAGCGCGCGCCGATGTCGTCGGGGACGGCCGGGAGGGCGTGGCTGTACTGCCCGGCGCCGACGTTGTAGGCCATCACCTGATCGGGCACCAGCACCGTCGGCGAGGTGAAGTCGGGGTTGTCGTCGATCTCGATGCGGAAGCGGTCGGTCATCGTGCCGATCTTGGTCCAGCGGACCGTCGCCGACTGACCGACATGCACCCGGTCGCCGGGCGCGGGCGAGACGATGGCGATGGTGTCGGAATTGCTGATGGTGAACGGCTCGGAGTCGCCGACGTGCGCGCCGGTGCCCCTGTCGCGGACGCGGATGCGGACGTTGGCGGCGACGGCCTCGCTCGGGACGGTCCAGGGGAAGTTGTCGGCGGTCACGACCTCCTGGGCGCCGGTGTCGATCTTCGTCTCGACACCGCCGATGACGTAGTAGAGGTCGTACTTGTCCGCGGCCGGGGCCAGCCCCGCGCCGGTACCGACGGCGGTCCACTGGAGGATGACGTTCTGGCTGACCGACCAGCCGGTGCCGCCGGCGGGCTCGGTAACGAGGATGCCCTCCATCGTGAAGGCGTCGGTCGTCGTTTCGAGGCCGCTGTCGGTGATGCACTTGAGCTTCGCCGTCCCGTTGGCGGGCGTGAGGCGCGCCGGCAGGCTCCAGGCGTAGCTGCCCGCGCCGACCGCGACCGGGGCGCCGCCGTTGATGGGGGTCGGGTCGAAGGTGGTGCCGTCGGGGGCGTAGTAGAGGTTGAGGTTCGTACCGGCGCCGGACTGGATCCAGGTGACGGCCGTGCTGCCCCCGTCGAGGGCCAGCGTGTCGTCGGCGGACGGGGCGGTAAGGCGGATGCCGCGGAGCTGGAAGATGTCCGACTCCACCGCCTGCCCCACGTCGGCGCCGGCGACGACCTGCATCTTGAGCCGGCCGGTGGCGGACGGGGCGGTGGCGGACGCGTCGACGGTCCAGTTCATCGTGCCCGCGGTGATGGCGAGCGGAGCGCCGTTGAGCGGGGTGACGCCGTAGGAGGCGCCGCCGTTATTGCTGTAGTAGATCTGTACCGCGTCGCCGACGCCGGCATAGCGCCAGTCAACGGCCTGGACGGTGTCCATGGTCACGACGTCGCCGGCGGCCGGCCGGGTGAGGCGCATGCCCTTGACGGTGAATGCGTCGGAGACCGCCTGGTAGGGGCCGGCGACGACCTTGACCTTCGCGGTCGCGGAGGGGAGGTAGCTGGCCGGGATGGTCCAGGCGTAGCTGTTGTTGCCGGGGTAGACCTCGTTGATGGCGGGCGTGCCGATGGCGAGCTGGTCGGAGAAGTCGCCGGCCGCGGAGTAGTAGAGCGTCGCGTTGGCCACGCC
>CAZKKD010000332.1:3576-4997 GCA_964553265.1 uncultured Planctomycetales bacterium
GGCCGGCGGGGGGGCGAGTGGGCCGGAGAGGTGGCGCGCGGGGGGGGAGGGGCGGGCGGCGGCGGCCGGGCCGGGGCGGGCGGCGATGAGGGGGTTGTTGTGGCCGGGGGACCGGAGCGTCCAGGTGGTCCCCGGCGGGGGGGCGGTGATCTGGAGCCCCGGGAGGGTGAAGTCGGGGTCGGAGGCGTCGTCCATCGGCAGCGTGAGCGGGACAGCGGGGTTGGGATCGGCGGCCGGATCGTCGGCGACGATCTGCACCCGCGCGCGGACGGTGGGGCGCATGCCGGGCTCGTTGGCGGGCACCCAGGGGAGGCCCGCGGCGCCCTGGCTGGAGAGAATGTTGGCCCCCGCGAAGGTGGTCTGCCAGGTCGTCCCGCCATCGAGGGAGTAGGAGACGGTCCCGGTCGCGCCCGCGTTGGCCCAGCGCCAGGTGATGCTGGTCCCGGCGTCGATGCCGACCGACTCGCCGCCGTTCGGGGCGGTGATGCGGTAGCCGGCGAAGGCGACGTTCGCGTCGGAGTCGTCGGTGAGCGTCGCGTCGGAGTTGGAGACCACGCGCACGCGGACGGTGGAGCTGGGGTCGAACGGGACGGTCCAGGGATAGGTGTTGCCGCCGTCGGCGTTGGCGACGTTGTTGTCGATGAGGGTCCAGGCGCCGGGCGCACCGCCGGAGACGGAGTAGTAGATCGACACCGTCGCGCCCGCGCCGGCGGAGTCCCAGGTGAGGTTGACGTTGCGGCCCGCCTGCCAGACCTCGCCGCCGTTGGGGCTGGTGACCTTGAGGTTCGCGAAGGTGAAGGTCGCGTCGGAGGTGTCGTCGAGCTTCACGTCGGTGTTGGAGAAGATGCGCACCTCCGCGGTGGCCGAGGGGAGCGCGTCCACGGTCCAGCCGTTGTAGGTGTTGACGCCGGCGACGTTGGGCGCGGTGGCGGTGATGGTGGTCCAGGGGTCGACCGCTGCGTTGCGGTACTGGATGGTGACGGTCGCACCGGCGCCGGCCGACTTCCACTGGATGTTGGGGTTGGCGCCCACGCCGAGGCGCTCGCCGCCGTTGGGGTAGAGCACCTTGAGCCCGGCGAGGGTGAAGATGGCGTCGGAGTCGTCACTGGTGGTCAGCGGCGTGATCCGCTTGATGCGGACGCGCGCGGTCTCGGAATAGTAGGCGCTGTCCTCGGTGGAGGCCCCGATGCTCCAGGCCCAGGTGTTCGACCCCATGACGTTGTCGATGTTGTTGCTGACGAGGATCGGGAAGGTGGCGCCGTCGACGCTGACGAGGAGCTCCACCTTCGCGCCCATGCCCTGCGCGGCGAGCCACTCCAGGTTTTCGGTCTCGCCGACGTAGAAGGTCTCGCCGCCGTCGGGACGGGTGACCTGGAAGCCGCCGCCCACCTCGAAGTCGGCGTCCTCCATCTCCGAAGCCG
>CAZKKD010000333.1:0-4991 GCA_964553265.1 uncultured Planctomycetales bacterium
CCCGCCTCGCGTGCGACCTGCTCGACGCTTATCCCGAATTCGTCTACACGCGCGGCGAGGCGTGGGTGCACGACCAGGTCCGCCGGCTCGACCCCGGGATCTTCGCGCGGATCCGGGAATTTGCCGACGCGGGACGGTGGTGCATCGTCAACGGCTGGTGGGTGCAGCCGGACTGCAACCTGCCGACGCGCGAAGCGCTCCTGCAATCCGGCCGGATGGGGCACACCTGGTTCCGCGACCACCTGGGGGTCGAACGCATCCCCGTCGGGTACAACGTCGACTCCTTCGGTCACGGCGCCTGCCTGCCGGGGGTGCTGGCGGAACTTGGCCAGCCCTATTACGTCATGATGCGCCCCGGCCCCGGCGAGAAGACACTCCCCGATCCCCTCTTCCGCTGGCGTTCGCCGCTGGACGGGGCGGAGGCGCTCGTCTACCGCATCGCCGGCTGGTACAACGCCTGCGCCGTGGGCGTCCCCGAGGCCGGCTGCACCGTCGCCGGCAACATCGATCTGCTGCGCCGCCCGCTACCGGCGGACACCGAGCACGCGATGTGCTTCTACGGCGTCGGCAACCACGGCGGGGGCCCCACCCGCGCGATGGTGGAGTGGATCCGGGACCACCGCGAGCTCGACGACGGGGTGACGCTGGCCTTCAGCACGCCGGAGCGCTACTTCGCGGCGGTCGAGGACCTCCGCCCCGCCCTGCCGGTCGTCGAGGACGAGCTGCAGTACCACGCGGTCGGCTGCTACAGCGTCTGCGGCGATCTGAAGCGCGCGGTCCGCGCCGCCGAACTGGCCGCCGCCGCCGCCGAAGCGCTGCTCGACCGCGCCGGTGCGGGCGCGCCCCCGGACGCGCGCATACGCCTGGACGACGCCTGGCGAAGCATCACCTTCAACCAGTTCCACGACATCCTGCCGGGGTCGTCCATCCCGCCGGCCATGGACGCGGCCGAACGGGAGGCCGGATGCGCCTGCACGACCGTCGATGCAGTGACGCACGAGATCCTGCGCCTCGGATGGGGACTGCCGAGCCGCGCGCAGGGCGGCGGCCACCGCATCCACGCCGTCCATGCCGGGTCGGAACCGTGGGAAGGCCTGGTCGAGTTCGAGGCCTGGACCGACTGGCAGGGATGGGGGCTGCGCCGGATCGAAACCGCCGACGGCACGGCCGTTCCGTTCCAGCGCGTTCTGCCGGCGTCGATCAGCCCCGACACAGGCCGCCTGGACAGCCTGCCGCGCCTCCGGTTCCCCCTCGCACTGGAACCGGGCGAGCACCGCCTGCTCTTTGTACGCATGGCCGAGACGGACGCCGAATCCGACGCGCCGCCGAACGCCCGCCTCGACGGCGACGTCTTCGCGAGTGCGCGCCTGGCCGTGCAGCTCGGTCCCGATGGCGTGGCGGGTATCCGCACCGCAGCAGCAGACGGGACCGACAATAGTCCGGGACAGGAGCTTGCCGGGCCGCTGCGCCTGCTGGCCCTGCGGGACACGAGCGACACCTGGTCGCACCGCATCGACCGGTACGAGGAACCCGTGGAAGCGGCCGGCGTCTTCGGGCCGCCGGTCCCCGTGGAAGCGGGGCCGCTTGCGAGCACGGTCCGCCTGGACGGACGGATCGGGACGAGTCCGGTGCAGATCTTCGTTTCGCTGGAACGGGACGAACCTGTCGTGCGCCTGCGGCTGCGGGGGATCTGGCTGGAGCGGTTCACGGTGCTCAAGGCCGCGCTCGCCCTGGCGAACCCGGCAACCACCCGGCGGGACCGCGTGGCCGGCGGGTGGATCGGGCGCGACCTGGACGGGCGCGAACGCCCCTGCCATCACGCAACGCTGCTGACCGGATCCGGGGGGGCAACCGGCGTGGCGTTCCCGGATGCGTTCGCGCTGGACGCGGACGCAGCGGGGCCGCGGGTGACGCTGCTGCGCAACTCGGTCCACGCCCTGCACAACAGCAACGGGCGTTCGCTCTGGAGCCTGCCCGAACTCGCGAACCGCCCCGGCACCGACGAAGGTGCGTTCGACCTGCGGCTCGACCTTCTCTTCGGCGACGCCGCCACGGAAGCGGGCCTCGACCGGCAGGTGGCCCGCGCACTCCGCCCCCCGCACCTGTGGGACGACTACGCCGGCGTCTCGCGTGTCGCACACATGGAGTAGGCCCGGTCGGCACGGTCGGCGACGCCGGTGCACGCGGAACGGATTCGTTTCCGCAACTGCCTACTCGAACTCGATCCAGTACAGGCCCAGGAAGTGCCAGCCGCCGTCCGTGGCGTTGACGACGAAGAGATCGTGGACGCCGCGGATCGGCTTCTTGAGTTCGATCGCCTGCACACCGCCTTCGCCGCCCTTGCCCAGGTCCACCTCCGCCACGGTGGGGCCGTCGGGGCTGTCGAGCCGGAAGGCCAGCACGACAGGGAAGTTGCCGTCCCCCGCCGCGTTGCCGTAGCCGGCGACGCGCAGACGCTCCACCCCGTCGCCGAAGTCGAGCCGGCCATAGCGCAGAAAGGCGCCGGGCTTCCCGAAGCCGCGATGGCGCAGGCCGCGGGTATACGTTCGCACATCGTCGGTCTCGATGTTGGTCGCGTCGAACGCCATCGCCGGAATGCGTCCCCGCGCCGGCCGGGGCGTCGGGGCCGCGGGCGGACCTTCGACGACCGGGTAGAGATGCTCGGTCGGGATTCGCTGCCGATCCAAGGTGGGCGACTCCCAGTTGAGGCTGACCGCGGGCTGGTGCTGCTTGCTGTAGAAGTCGAGCTGGACGGTGTAGCGCCGGCCCGCCTCCAGCCGCACCGGTGCGCTCTCCCGCCGCGTGCCGGCGGGGTTCCACCCGCGCACGATGAGCTCGCCGTCCAGCCAGAGGCGGACCCCGCCGCGGCTGTAGACCGAGAAGATGAACGGCTCGGTGAGCGGGGCCTCCACCTCGCCCCGCCAGCGGACCGCGAAGTTGGTCAGCTTGCGCGGCGTGCCCACGGGCAGGTCGCGGTTGAACGGCGGGATGCCCTTGGCCCAGTTGACAATCGGCCCCGCGCCCACGCCGTCGACCACCTCGTCGTACTTCGCGTTGCCGCGCGGGCAGCCGTGCCAGACGCGGCGCTCCGTCTTCGTCACCACCGGTTCCCCGTCGATGACCACGTCCCAGGCGGGCGGGCCCTCTTCCAGCGCAAGGTCGAGCCCCTCCCCGCCGTCGAGGTCGAGCGCGGGGCCGGGCTCCGCCGCCTGCGGCGGGGCGCCGAGATGGTAGTAGGCCGCCACCAGCCCCGTGCCGGCCCGTTCGGCGTGCGGCGGGGGGGCCGCGAGCGTCACGGCGCCCTCCTCCCGCCGCCACCCGTCCCAGCCGTGGATGCGGTAGACCGGTACGCTGTTGCGCCCTTGGGTGAAGAAGTAGACGCTCCCGTCCGCCGCCTCGACGATGGCGCCGCCGGAGGCGTTGTCGCTGGTAACGATGGCCTCCTCGCCGTCCGGCGTGCGCCACCAGTAGTAGACGCTGTCGGGCAGCCCGTCGTCGGTCCGCTGGTCCAGCACGTCGCCGACGTAGAGCCCGTCCTTCGTCCAGACCATGCCCATCCACTCGACACGGTCGGTCATCACCACGCAGTCGCGCACCGTGCCGATGACGGCCGCGCCGACGTGGATGTAACCGTTGGGGGTGGTGTGCGGGGCGCCGCCGAGGCCGCCGTGGACGGCGTGGCGTCCGACCCGCCAGCGGAGCCGGCCGTCGGCGTCCCACCGCACCAGGCGGCTCTCGCCGCCCCAGTAGGTGGGCCAGCTGGCGCCGTGCCAGTCGCTGTCGGTGTTGTAGTGCGCGTAGAGGTTGCCCTCCGCGTCGCCGGTGCAGCCCACCCCGCGCGTGCCGCCGGTGCCGGCGGGGCTGGGGACCTCGGCGCTGCGGACCACGCGCTCCGGGGCCGGCTCCTCGCCGATGGGATAGACCGGCAGCGCCCCGTCCCAGGCGGGCGGCGTGGCGGAGACGCGCACCCAGGCGGCCCCGTCCTCGTCTCTGCCGGATCCGATGCCCACGACCCGGAAGTCCGGCCCCACCCCGCGGCCGGAGGGCGCCTGTCCCGCTTCGCTGAAGGTGAACTCGTCGGCCTGTGGGATGCCGTCGTCGTTGCGGTCGAGCCAGCGGAAGGCGCGCGCCTTCTTCCCGGCGTGGCCGGCCAGTTTGGCGGCGGCCTTCACCTCCCCCTCGCCGCCCACCACGCTCACGGCCCGCAGCCGGCCCGGCTCGTAGCGGAGCACCTGCGGCACGCCCTCGCCGACCAGGTAGCAGCGATCCTCGTGATAGCGCACGTGCCAGCGGCCACGGTGGCCCGTCACGGGACGGACCAGCCCGCCCCCCAGCGCCCCCTGCTGGTAGGTCTCCAGCACCCGCCAGGTGTGCGCCTCCGGATCGATCTCCGCGAGGGCGAGCCAGCTGCCGGGGTTGAACCAGACGCGCAGCGGATTGCGCGGGTCGGGCGCGCCCCAGGCGTAGTAGGGCTGGCCGCCGTACCACTCCTGCAGCACCTTCCCGTCCGCGTCCAGGTGCGCCACCCGGCGCGGCGCGGGGACCTGCTCGGAGAGGAAGAAGCCCCCCGCCCCGTCCGCGGCGAGGGCGGTCACCTGGCGGAAGTCCTCCGCCACGTAGACGCCTTCCTCGCGACCGCCGGCGCGGCCGTAGCTGGCCACGCGGCTGCCGTCGAGGGTGTAGCGGTGGATCTGCTGGCTCGCGCCGGCGTCGGCCACCAGGAGATGCGGACCGGTCGGGTCCCAGGCCAGCCGCGCCGGGGCGACCAGCCCCTCGGTAACGACCGGGCGCTGCTCGCCGGTCGGGGTGACGGCCAGCACCTGCGTGCCGCTGGTGACGTAGACCTGCCCGTCGCCGCCGACGGCCACGCCGCCGGCGTCCGGCACGGCGACCGTCGCGGTCACGCCGCCGGTCTTCGGATCGATCCAGAGGACCTCGCCGGGGTCACGGCGGCTGAGGACCAGCACCTCGCCGCGGGCGGCCAGGTCGGC
>CAZKKD010000334.1:0-4980 GCA_964553265.1 uncultured Planctomycetales bacterium
GCCGGGCGCCGGGGGGCGGGGAAGGGGGCCCGTGCATGGGCGGGCGCCGGTGGCTATGATAGGTCCATTCCAGGAAGCCCAGGGGTCCCGGCGTCGACGTTGACCCGAAGGAACCGGTGCCATGCCTCTGCGCGTGCAATGCCGTTGCGGTGCAGCCTATACGCTGGGCGAAGAATTTGCGGGCCAGCGGGTCCGGTGCAAGCACTGCCGCGCCGAATTCGCCGTGCCCGCCCCGAAGGCCGAAGCCCCGGCCGCCCCTGATCCGCTCCTCGCGGATGACGATCTCCTCGCCGGCAAAGAGGTCGAGGAGGTGGACGTCGACGAAGACTTCGAAATCCAGTTCAACGTCGATGAAGCGGGCGATACCGTGGATGGTGGGGTCCTTTTCGAGAACCAGCCCGACGGGCTCGACCTCGACGTCATCGGAGAGGAGCCGCCCATCGCCGAAGGCAATCACGCTGCGGAGGCGGCGGCGCCGGCGGGCGGCTCGGACCGGTCCACCAAGAGCACCGTCCGCGACGAGGGGAACGACCCCCCCAAGCCGGCCAGGGTTGCCAAGGCCCCCAAGGCCGCCAAGAGCCGACGCGGCAAGGCAGCCAAAAAGCCGGGCCCGCCCCTGGCCCCCAAGGCGGGCTCCCGCCGGGGAAAGAAGAAGCGTGCCGCCGCCAAGGCCGCCCCCGCGGCCGGCCGGGGTCCGTCCCGACGCAAGAAAAAGGCCGATGCTGCCGAGGATGCGGCGGCCGAGGCCCCGCCCGCCCGCAAGCGCGGTGCGGCGCGCCGGGGTTCGGGCGGCGGCGGCAGCCGGAAGACCACGTTCATCATCGTCGGGGTCGTCGCGGCCATCGTCCTGGTCGGCGTGATCGGCTGGATGGGGTCGCAGCCGCCCCCGCCAATCCGGCCCGGCACCTTCACGCCCGACAAGAACAACTACTTCACCCACGATCCGAAGATCATCCGCGATCCCGACCTGCGCCTGCCGCCGGACGCGGATGCCTTTCCCGCCTTCCGCCACTTCGACGGCGCCGAGTGGAAGGGCGGCGACACCTTCGCCTGGGTCGTGACCGATGGCAAGCGCATTCGCTTCATCGTCCAGGCGTTCGAAAACGACATGAACAAGCTCCGCACCGGCTACAACCGCGAGGGGAAGAAGGTCGGCAAGGTGACCGAGGTCGCCGACATCCTCGCCAACGACGGGATCGAGGTCTTCTTCGCGAAGGGCAAGGAGAACCCTTACCACCAGATCCTCGTCAGCGCCGACGGGGCCTATCAGCTCCTCCACATCATCGAGCCTCCGTCGCTCAAGAGCGAGCCGTGGAAGGATGATCGGGGCGTCGTGATCGAGACCGCCATCCGCGACGACTCGGTCATGTATTTCGTCACCGTGCCGCTGCGCTGCATCGATTTCCGGAGCCTCGACGACGGGATCTACCTGCAGATGGTGCGCAACGTCCGGGGCCAGACCTCCAAGGCCGAAGACGCCGAGGTGCTGCAACTCTTCCCGAACAAGGGCGAACGCTACCAGAACCACGACCGGAACGCCTGGAAGCGCATCTACCCCGCGCGCTGAGCCGCCGTTCCGCGTGCTCCCTTTCCCCTTGCATCGACGCCGGGGGCCGGCTACCATGCCGGCGCAGCATCCACGACGTATCGACAGAGGGAGACGCCATGCCCGCAACCGTTCTGGACGGGGCCGCCATTGCCGCGCGCACGACCGCGGCCCTTGCCGATGACATTGCCCGCCTGCGCGACCGGGGCGCACCGCCGCGCCTGGTGGTGATCCGCGCCAACGACAACAAGGGCTCGGCCTCCTATGCCCGCGCCACCGAACGCATGTGCGGCGAGCACGGCATCGACTTCCGGCTCGAGGAACTCGGTTCCGACGCCGACCAGGCCGCCGTCGCCGCCTGCATCGACCGCCACAACCGCGACGACGCCACCTCCGCCATCATGCTCCACATGCCGGTTCCCGACGGTGTGGACGGCGAGGCCCTCCTGGCCGCCATCGACCCGCTCAAGGACGCGGAGGGGATGCACCCGGTCAACCTGGCGCGCCTCCTGTACGATCCCGACCCCGTGCCCGGCCCGTGCACCGCGCTCGGCGCGGTGAAGCTGGCGCTCGAAGCCTGCCCCGACATGCAGGGCAGGCGCGCGCTCGTCGCCGGGCGGAGCCAGATCGTCGGACGGCCGGCGGCGCTCTTGCTCATCAGCCACCATGCGACCGTCACCGTCACGCACACGCGCACGCGGGACGTGCCGGCGCTCATGCGCGAGGCCGACGTCGTCATCGCCGCCACCGGCGCGGCCTCGGCCCGCTATGCCCGCTACCGCAGGGCGCTGGCCGCCTGGCAGGACGGATCGGGCGAGCGGCCCGCCCCGTGCGACCTCTCCCCCTACGTCACCGCGGAGATGGTGAAGCCCGGCGCCGTCGTCATCGACGTCGGGGTCAACCGCATCCCCGCCGGCTTCGACGAGGACGGCGAGCCGGTCCCCAACCCGGAGACGGGACGCCCCCGCCTCGTCACCGCCGGGGACGTCGACTTCGACGCCGTGCGCGAGGTCGCGGGGGCGGTCACCGCGGCGAAGGGCGGCACCGGCCCCATGACCAATGCGATGCTCCTGCGCAACACCGTCCATGCCGCCCGGCGCCTGGCGGGGGAGGGGTAGGCCGTGCGGAACCGCCCTGCGAACACCCGCCTTCGGTCTGCCGTCCTCCTCGTCTTCGCGGCGGGGTTCCTGGCCGGGTGCGCTCCGCGTCCAAGCGACGGGGTCAATACGGACCTCGCGGAAAAGGTCGGCCTCGACTGGATGGCGACGGCGAAGACGATCCGCATCGACGGGGATCGCGTCATCCTCTACCAGGGCCGGGCCGAGGGCTTCGACCTGCAGCGCGGCGCCGACCGCCCCTGGCTCGGGCGGGTGCGGGGCGCGGTGCTGGTGCGCGGCAAGCTGATGCTGAACGATCCCGACAAGCGCTTCGTCGTCCGCGAGCTCCTCTGGCGCGACGACGAGAACGGCGCCGCCTCGGTGCGCGACGCCTTCACCGAGAGCGACGGCGAGCTGCTCTTCAAGCCCATCTTCGACAGCGAGGGGCGCCTGGGGAGCATCTTCATCCACAACGGGGCCTCCTACGCCATCTGGCTCCGTCCGCAGGATCCGGAGACGCGCCCTTGAGCGCCTGCCCCATGCGGCCGCAGCCGGATCGCGCTGCCGACGAGATCCACATGCGCCGCGCCATCGCGCTCTCGCGCAAGGCGCTCGGCTGGGCCAGTCCCAATCCGGCGGTCGGGTGCGTGCTCGTTCGTGAGGGGACGGGGGTCGGGGAGGGCTGGACCGCTCCCTACGGCGGTCCGCATGCGGAGGTCGCCGCGCTCGCCGCCGCCCGCGAGGCCGCCCGGGGCGCAACCGCCTACGTCACCCTCGCCCCCTGCGCCCACCACGGCAAGACCCCGCCCTGCACCGCTGCGCTCCTCGCCGCGGGCGTCGCGCGCGTCGTGGTGGCGGTGGACGACCCCGACCCGGTCAGCCGCGACGGGGTGGCCGTCCTCCGGCAGGCGGGGGTGTCGGTGGACCTCGGCTGCTGTGACGCCGAAGCGCTCGATGTCCTGGGCGGCTTCGTCAAGACCATCGCCACCGGCCTGCCGCTGGTCCGGCTCAAGTACGCCATGACCCTCGACGGCCGCATCGCTTCGCGCACCGGCCACAGCCGCTGGGTGTCCGGGGCCGAGGCCCGCGCCGAGGTCCACCGCTTCCGGGCCGAGAGCGACGCCGTCCTGGTCGGCGTGGGGACGGTGCTCGCCGACGATCCGCGCCTCACCGCCCGGGACGCCGAGGGGGCGCTGGACCCCGCCAGCGGCCAGACCTGGCAGCCCCGGCGCGTCGTCCTCGACAGCCACGGCCGCACGCCCGCCAGCGCCTGCGTCTTCGACTGCCCGGGCGGAGAGGCCGTCGTCGTCACCACCGAGCGCATCCCCGACGACCGCTGGGCGGCGCTGGCCTCCTGCGGGGCCACCATCCTGCCCTGCCCGGAGCGCGACGGGCATGTCGACGCGCGGGAGGCCCTGGTCGCGCTCGCCGGGCTCGGGGTGCGGACCGTCTTCTGCGAAGGCGGGGGGACGCTCGCCGCGTCGCTGCTGGAGGCCGGGCTCGTCGACGAGCTCATCGTCTACGTCGCGCCGAAGATTGTCGGCGGCGCCGAGGCGCCCGGCCCCGTGGGCGGGCGCGGGGCGGAGCGGATGGACGAGGCGCTCGCCCTCGGCGCGCCCGAGGTGGCGGCCGTCGGAACGGATGTGCGCCTGCGCGTGCGCATCGGCGACTGGCCGTCCTGGATCCCCGCCCGACCGGAAGGGGACGGGCCTGCGTCGACCGGCTGACCGGTCGGGACGCGACGAGGCATCGGCGTAGATTACCAGTCAGGAGAATGGCCATGCTGCCGAAGGTACGGGAGGTGCGGATCGGCGACGTCCTCGTGGGCGGCGGCGCCCCGCTGGCGCTCATCGCGGGGCCGTGTGTCATCGAGAACGCCGAGCATACGCTGCGGATGGCCGAGGCCTTGCGCGACCGCGCCGCGCGGCTCGGCGTCGGGTTCGTCTTCAAGGCCAGCTTCGACAAGGCCAACCGGACCAGCGTCACGTCTCCGCGGGGCCCCGGCCTCGAGGAGGGCCTGCGCATCCTCGCAGCGGTGCGCGAACGGGTGGGCGTGCCCGTCCTCTCCGACATCCATCTGCCGGACCAGGCTGCCCCCGCGGCGGAGGTGCTCGACTGCCTGCAGATCCCGGCGTTCCTCTGCCGGCAGACCGATCTCAGCGTCGCGGCGGCGGAGACCGGCCGGCCCGTCGCGGTCAAGAAGGGCCAGTTCGTCGCACCGTGGGACATGCAGGCCGCCATCGGCAAGTGCGAAGCCGCCGGCAACCGCAACGTGCTCCTGACCGAGCGGGGCGTCGCCTTCGGGTACAACAATCTCGTCAACGACATGCGGGCATT